>JAQGIJ010000107.1 GCA_028291285.1 Phenylobacterium sp.
CCGAGCGCTCCGCAGTGCTGGAGCGTTGGCACGCCCTGGTGCTGGAGAACGTCAGCGACCTGGCGGCGATCATGACGGCCGAGCAGGGCAAGCCGCTGGCCGAGGCGGAGGGCGAGATCCGCTACGCCGCCTCGTTCATCAAGTGGTTCGCCGAGGAGGCCAAGCGGGTCAACGGCTACACGGTCCCGGCGCCCAGCTCGGACCGCCGGATCGTCGTGCTCAAGGAACCGGTGGGCGTGGCCGCAGCGATCACGCCGTGGAATTTCCCGGCCGCGATGATCACCCGCAAGTGCGCGCCGGCGCTGGCGGTCGGCTGCACGGTCATCGTCAAGCCCTCGGAACTGACGCCGTTTTCGGCGCTGGCCCTGGCGCGGCTGGCCGAGCGGGCGGGCGTCCCGCCCGGCGTTCTCAACGTGGTCACCGGCCGGCCGGAGGCGATCGGCGCCGAGCTGACCAGCAATCCGACGGTCCGCAAGCTATCGTTCACCGGCTCGACCCGCATTGGCGCGCTGCTGATGCGCCAGTGCGCCGACACCATCAAGCGGCTCAGCCTGGAGCTCGGCGGCAACGCCCCGCTGATCGTCTTCGACGACGCCGACCTGGACCTGGCTGCCGAGGCCGCCATGGCCAGCAAGTTTCGCAACGCCGGCCAGACCTGCGTCTGCGCCAACCGCATCCTGGTGCAGGCCGGGGTCTACGACGCCTTCGCCGGCAAGCTGGCCCGCGCGGTGGGCGAGCTGAAGGTGGGGCCAGGGCGCGCCCCCGGCTCGACCATCGGCCCGCTGATCAACGCCGCCGCCGTGGCCAAGGCGCGCGAGCACGTCGCCGACGCCCTGGGCAGGGGCGCCACCTCCATCATCGAGGTCGCCACCGAGGCCGACCCGGCCCGCTTCGTCGCCCCCGTCGTCCTTTCCGGCGCCACCTCGGCCATGCGGGTGGCCGAGGAGGAGACCTTCGGCCCGGTGGCGCCGCTGTTCCGCTTCACCCACGAGGCCGAGGCGATTGAGCTCGCCAACGCCACGCCCTTCGGCCTCGCCAGCTATTTCTACACCGAGAACCTGCACCGGGCCTGGCGGGTCGCCGAGCGGCTCGAGGCCGGCATGGTGGCGCTCAACACCGGCTCCATCGCCATGGAGGTCGCCCCCTTCGGCGGGGTCAAGCAGTCCGGGCTCGGCCGCGAAGGCGGCCACGAGGGATTGGAAGAGTACCTGGAAACCAAGGCCTTCCACTTCGGCGGCCTGAAGTCTTCGGAGCATTGATTTGACGACACGCGACGCCGCGGGCGAGCGCGCCTACCGCATCGCCGTGATCCCCGGCGACGGGATCGGCAAGGAGGTCATGCCCGAGGGCGTGCGCACGCTGGAACGCGCCGCCCAGCTGTTCGGCTTCAGCGTGGAGCAGCAGTGGCACGACTTCGCCTCGTGCGACTACTACGCCCGCCACGGCCGCATGATGCCGGAGGACTGGAAGGCCCGGATCGGCGACGTCGACGCTATCTTCTTCGGCGCCGTAGGCTGGCCGGAGATGGTGCCCGACCACGTCTCCCTGTGGGGCTCGCTGCTGCAGTTCCGGCGCGAGTACGACCAGTACGTGAACCTGCGGCCGGCGCGGCTGATGCCCGGCGTGCCGTCGCCGCTGGCCGGCCGCGAGCCCGGCAGCATCGACTTCTGGGTCGTGCGCGAGAACACCGAGGGCGAATACTCCTCGATCGGCGGCCACATGTTCGCCGGCACCGACCGCGAGATCGTCATCCAGGAGACGGTGATGACCCGCGTCGGCGTGGACCGGGTCCTGCGCTACGCCTTCGAGCTGGCCAACCGTCGCCCGCGCCGGCGGCTCACTTCGGCGACGAAGTCGAACGGCATCTCGATCACCATGCCGTTCTGGGACGCGCGGGTGGAGGCGATCGCCGCCGACTATCCGCAGGTCGCCTGGGACAAGTACCACATCGACATCCTCACCGCGCAGTTCGTGCTCAACCCCGACCGCTTCGACGTGGTGGTGGCGTCCAACCTGTTCGGTGACATCCTTTCGGACCTGGGTCCGGCCTGCACCGGGACCATCGGCGTCGCGCCCTCCGGCAACATCAACCCGCAGCGCACCTCGCCCTCGCTGTTCGAGCCGGTGCACGGCTCGGCGCCGGACATCGCCGGGCAGGGGATCGCCAACCCGGTGGGCCAGATCTGGTCGGCGGCGATGATGCTGGAGCACTTCGGCGAGACGGACGCGGCCGCGGCGATCCTGAAAGCGATCGAGACCGTGCTCGCCGAGCCGGGGCTTCGGACGCGGGATCTGAAGGGCGCCGCCAGCACCGAGGCCTGCGGCAAGGCCGTCGCCGAGGCCCTGCAGGGCTGAAGCATTTTCTGCTGTCGGGCTTCGCAAAACACCATCTTGGCCCGGCAGATCGGCGACGACGGGCGCACGTCGCAAGCCGCAGCCCCTAGCTTCTTCGTGCGAGAAGGGGACGGTGGATGTCGATTTACGAACCTGCGGCCAAGACCAACCGCGCCCTGGTCGACATCGACCGGGAGCATCTGATCCACCCGGTGAGCGCCTACCGCGCCCACGAGCAGCGCGGGGTCACGGTGCTGGAGTCCGGCCGCGGCATGTGGCTGAAGGACCAGGACGGGCGCGAGCTGATCGACGCCTTCGCCGGCCTGTGGTGCGTCAACATCGGCTATGGCCAGGAGAGCGTTGTGCGCGCCGCGGCCGAGCAGATGTCCAAGCTGGCCTACGCCACCGGCTACTTCGGCTTCGGCAGCGAGCCGGCGATCCGGCTGGCGCAGCGGCTGACCGAGCTGGCGCCGTCGTCGCTCACCCGGGTCTATTTCACCCTCGGGGGATCGGACGCGGTGGATTCCGCCGTCCGCTTCATCGTCCACTACTTCAACGCCATCGGTAAGCCGCAGAAGAAGCAGTTCATCGCCCTGGAGAAGGGCTATCACGGCTCCTCGACCACCGGGGCGGGGCTCACCGCCCTGCCGGCCTTCCATCGCAACTTCGACGTGCCGCACGCCTGGCAGCATCACATCGCCTCGCCCTACGCCTACCGCAGTCCGGTCGGCCCCGACCCGGCCGCCGTGATCCAGGCCTCGGTGGCGGACCTGCGGGCGAAGGTCGCCGAACTCGGGGCCGACAACGTCGCGGCCTTCTTCTGCGAGCCGGTCCAGGGCTCCGGCGGGGTGATCGTCCCGCCGACGGGCTGGCTGAAGGCGATGCGCGAGGCCTGCCGCGAGCTCGACGTGCTGTTCGTCGCCGACGAGGTGATCACCGGGTTCGGCCGCACGGGCCCGATGTTCGCCTGCGAATCCGAGGACGTCGACCCGGACATGATGACCATCGCCAAGGGCCTGACGGCCGGCTATGCGCCGATGGGCGCGGTGCTGATCAGCGAGGAGATCTACCAGGGCCTGGCGGACGGGGCGGCGCCCGACGTGCCGATCGGCCACGGTTTCACCTACTCAGGTCACCCGGTGAGCGCCGCCGTGGGGCTCGAAGTGCTGCGCCTCTACACCGACGGTGGGATTCTCGCCAACGGCCAGCAGGTGGCGCGCCGCTTCGACGCCGGCCTGAGGCGCCTGTCGAATCACCCGATGGTGGGCGAAGCCCGCGGCCGCGGGCTGCTGGGCGCGCTCGAGCTGGTCGCCGACAAGCAGACCAAGCGCGTCTTCGACCCCGATCTGCGCCTGTCTGAGCGCCTCTTTCAGCGCGCCTACGAGAATGGTGTGATTTTCCGCGCCTTTGCCGACGGTTCCATCGGCCTGGCGCCAGCCTTGTCTTGCAGTGAGGCGGAAATGGACACGATATTCGAACGCGTCGCCGCCACCCTGGACGGTCTACTCGAACAGCCGGACATTCGCGCCGCGATGGCGTGACGCATAGTGACGGCTCCGGGAGCCTCGTTTCCAGCGAGGCGGTCGCGGGCTCGGTCGGACCCGGGACATCAGTCGGAGGAAGGCAAGAGGGCCGAAACGGGAGATGATCAACACGCCGAAGCTCGACCGGATCGACCTGAAGATCCTCGCCCAGCTGCAGAAGAGCGGGCGCATCACCAACGTCGAGCTCGCCGACGCCGTCGGCCTGTCGCCGAGCCCCTGCCTGACGCGGGTGAAGCGGCTGGAGCAGGCCGGCTACATCGTCGGCTACGGCGCGCAGATCAATCTGCAGAAGCTCGGGGAGTTCGTCACCGTCTTCACCGAAGTGACCCTGGAAGACCATCGCAGCAGCGACTTCGTCCGCTTCGAATCCAAGATCCGCACCATCGACGAGATCATGGAATGCCACCTGGTCAGCGGCGGCTACGACTACCTGTTGAAGTTCGTCACTCCCGGGCTGACGCACTACCAGTCGGTGATCGAGAGCATGCTCGAGGGCCATCTCGGCATCGAGAAATACTTCAGCTACATCGTCATCAAGTCGCCCTTCGTGAAGACCTACTATCCGATGCAGAAGCTGTTCGGCGAAAAGGTCTGAGCCGATGGCCGACCCGCTCGCGGAGGTCGCCGACCTCGTAGGCCCGCTCGTCGACTTCCGGCGCGACCTGCACCGCCATCCGGAGCTGGGCTTCGCCGAGCACCGCACTGCGGGCCGCATCGCCGACGCGCTCGCCGCCCTTGGGCTCGAGGTGCACGCCGGCATCGGCGGCACCGGCGTGGTGGGGGTGCTGCGGAACGGCGGCTCCGAGCGCAAGCTGGCGCTCAGGGCCGACATGGACGCCCTGCCGATCGAGGAGCAGACCGGTCTCGCCTACGCCAGCAGCAAGGCCGGCGTCTTCCATGGCTGCGGGCACGACGGCCACGTGGCGATGCTGCTGGGCGCGGCCCAGCACCTGGCGCGCACGCGCCGTTTCGACGGGACGGTGAGCTTCATCTTCCAGCCCGCGGAGGAAGGCCTCGGCGGCGCGCGGGCGATGATCGAGGCCGGCCTGTTCGAGCTCTGCCCCGCCGACCAGGTCTACGCCCTGCACAACTGGCCCGACCTGCCCGCCGGCGCCTTCGCCACCCGGCCGGGACCGATCATGGCCGCGGCGGACAAGTTCGAGATCATTCTTACCGGACGCGGCGGCCACGCGGCGCTGCCGCACCAAACGCCGGACGCAATCCTGGCGGCGAGCGCGCTCGTCGGCCAGCTGAACACCATCGTCGCGCGCCGCATCGCGCCGACGGCCTCGGCGGTGCTCTCCGTCACCCAGATCCATGGCGGCCAGGCGCACAATGTGCTGCCGCCGGCGGTGACGGTGGTCGGCACTGTGCGCACCTTCGATCCGGACGTGCAGGACGTCATCGAGGACACCCTGCGGGCCATGTCACAGGGGGTGGCGGCGAGCTTTGGGGTCGAGGCCCAGGTGCGCTACGTCCGCTACTATCCGGCGACCATCAACCACCCGCAGGCCGCCTCGCATGCGCTGGCGGCGGCGGCGTGCTGTTGCCCCCAGGCCGCCCTGGCGCCGGAGCCGGCGTTCACCTCCGAGGACTTCGCCTTCATGCTGCAGGTGAAGGAAGGGGCCTACGCCTGGCTGGGGCAGGGGGACGGCGGCGAGCATCTGCCGCTGCACCACCCGCGGTACGACTTCAATGACGCGGTGATCCCGTTCGGGATGTCCTGGCACGTGGCGATGGCCGAGCAGCAGCTCTCCGCCTGAGCGTGGGTCGCTCCTCCGCGCGGCGACCCCTCACGCCAGCCGATCGAGCCGGAGCCGGTCGCGGGAATCGGTGAGGCGGCGCAGCGCGGCGTAGGCGATGAGGGCGGCCGACAGGCCGCTCGCGCCCGCCAGCAGGAACATCAGCAGGATCTGGTACTTGACCGCCTCCAGCGGATCGAGGCCGGCGAGGATCTGGCCGGTCATGATGCCTGGCAGGGTGATCACCCCGGCCGCCGACATCTGATTGATCATCGGCAGCAGGCCGCGCCGGATCGCCTGGCGCAGCAGCGGCGCGGTGGCCTGGTGGAAGCTGGTGCCGAGCGCCAGCTGAGCCTCGATGGAGGTGCGCTCGCGGGTGACGGTCCCGAGCAGGCTGTCGAGCGAGAGGCTCCCGGAGTTGAGCACCGAGCCCAGGATGATGCCCACCAGGGTGACCGCATAGCGGGGGTCGTACCAGGGATGCGGGCGGATGGCGGTGGCCAGCGCCAGGCCAACGGTGACCACGGTCGAGATCGCCACCCCCGCCGCGCTCAGCGCCAGGCCCGCGGAGCCGCGGAAC
>JAQGIJ010000117.1 GCA_028291285.1 Phenylobacterium sp.
TCGCGATCGAGAAGCGCTTCTGATGACGGCGGGGGGCTTTGGTTGATGGCGGCGACGCAAGATCCGATCACCAACGCCCTCTCGGTGGACGTCGAGGACTACTATCAGGTGCAGGCGCTCGCCGGCGTCTATCCGCAGCCGGACTGGGAGCGCTGCGAGTCCCGCGTCGAACGCAACACCGAGGCGATCCTCCAGACCTTCGACGACGCGGGCGTGAAGGGCACCTTCTTCACCCTCGGCTGGATCGCCGAGCGCCATCGCGACCTGGTCCGGCGGATCGTCGCGGCGGGCCACGAGCTGGCGAGCCACGGCTACTGCCACGCCCGGGTCGACAGCCAGACGCCGGAGCTGTTCCGCGCCGACGTCCGCAAGAGCCGCGCGATCCTGGAGGACCTCTCGGGCGTGCAGGTGCGGGGCTACCGCGCCGCCACCTTCAGCGTCGGGCCGCAGACGCCCTGGGCCTGGCGGGTGCTGGAGGAGGAAGGCTACGCCTACAGCTCGAGCGTCTATCCGGTGGTGCGCGACTACTACGGCTTCCCCGACGCGCCGCGCAGCGCCTACCGCCCGCCGGGCGCCGAGACCCTGACGGAGATCCCGATCTCGACAGTGCGGCTCGCCAACCGCAACTGGCCGTGCGGCGGCGGCGGCTACTTCCGGCTGCTGCCCTATGCCGCCTCGCGGGCGGCGATCGCCCGGGTGAACCGCGTCGATCGCCTGCCGGCCGTCTTCTACATTCATCCGTGGGAGCTGGACGCCGGCCAGCCGCGTCCGCCGAACGTGCCGCTGAAGTCGCGGGTGCGGCACTACCTGAACCTGGGCAAGACCCGCGAGCGCCTGGCGCGCCTGACCCGGGCGTTCCGATGGGACCGCATGGACCGTGTCTTCGAGGTCGAAGCGGCGCCCGCCCTCAAATCCGCAGCGGGAGCCGCAAGATGACCGGTCCGATCTCCTCCGACTGGGACGACTTCGTCCGCCGCCACCCCGCCGGCAGCTTCTTCCACCTGGAAGCCTGGCGAGACGTGGCCCAGGAGGTCTTCGGCCACCGCAGCTACCAGCTGCAGGCCCGCCGCCACGGCGCGATCTCCGGCGTGCTGCCCCTGGTGGAGCTGCGCAGCCGGCTGTTCGGGCACGCCCTGATCGCCAACGGCTTCTGCGTCGGCGGCGGCCCGATCGCCGCCGACCCGGACTCGCTCGACGACCTCCTCGACCAGGCCGAGCACCTCGGCCGCAAGCTCGGCGTCGACTACATCGAGCTTCGCGACACGCCGAGCGCCGCCGCGGGCTGGGCCGCCAAGGCCGACCTCTACGCCGGCTTCGAGGGCCCGATCGCGCCGGCGGAGGAGGACAACCTCAAGCAGATCCCGCGCAAGCAGCGGGCGGTGGTGCGCAAGGCGCTGGACCGCGACCTGACCAGCCGGGTGGAAACCACCGTCGAGGCCTTCTTCCCGCTCTACGCGCGGACCATGCGCGACCACGGCACGCCGGCCCTGCCGCGGCGCTATTTCGAACGGCTGCTGAAGGCGTTCGGCTCCGACTGCGAGGTGCTCACCGTCTATGCGGGCGGCCGGCCGATCGCCAGCGTCCTGAGCTACTTCTACGAGGACCGCGTGCTTCCCTACTACACCGGCAGCCATCCGGACGCGCGGGCCACCGGCGCCAACGACCTGATGTACTGGGCGCTCATGCGCCGCGCCGTCGACCGCGGTTGCGCGGTGTTCGACTTCGGCCGCAGCAAGGTCGGCACCGGGCCGTTCAGCTTCAAGCGCAACTGGGGCTTCGAGCCGCGGCCGATCACCCATCAGTACCGGCTGCTGGGCAAGGACGAACTGCCGAACGTCAACCCGACCAATCCGCGCTACGGCGCCCTGATCCAGCTGTGGCGCCGCCTGCCGGTGCCGGTGGCGAACACCCTCTCGCCGATGCTAAGCCGCAGCCTCGGCTGAGGCCGTCCGGCCGCCCTCGGCGAGCAGCCGGTCCAGCGCGCTGAGCTGAGCCGCCCACTGATGGTGGCCGAGCACGAAGCGCCGCGCGGAGGCCCCCAGCCGCTCGGGCGCGCGCCCGGTCAGCACGTCGCCCACCGCTTCGGCGAAGGCCGCCGCGCCGGCTCCCACCAGAACGTCTCGGCCCACGGCGGCGTCGATCCCGTCGAGCGCCTCCGGCGTGGCGACCACCGGGCGGGCCGCGGCCATGCCCTCCAGCACCTTGTTCTGCACGCCGCGGGCGATGCGCAGCGGGGCCACCACCACCGCCGCCTGGGCGAGGTAGGGCCGCACGTCCGGCACTGCGCCGGTGACCTCCACGCCGGCCAGGGCCGCCAGCGCGCGGACGCCCGGCGCCGGCGCGGCTCCGACGATGCGGAACAGCGCGTCGGGACGCCGCGTGCGCACCCTCGGCAGGATCTCGCGGGCGAACCACTGGGCGGCGTCGATGTTCGGCTGGTAGTCCATCCGCCCGCAGAGCACGATGCTGCGCCCGTCGCCGCGGCCGGCGGAGGCGGCGAAATAGTCCACGTCGACGCCGTTCGGGATCACGCTCAGCTTGTGCGCGCCGGCCGGCAGCAGCGCGGCCATCAGCCGCCGTTCCGTCTCGGAGATCAGGATCCCGGCGTCGGCCGCGGCCAGCGCGCGGCCTTCGAAGGCGACCAGCCGCCGGAACTCGCGCGCATAGACGGCGCTCAGCGGCGGGCCGGCCTTCGCCGCATAGGCCCGCCACTTCTCGGCGTCGGCGTCGACGAAGTCGATGATCAGGCGCGCGCCCGGCGCCGTGCGTCCGACCACGTACTGCGCCATCGCCGAGGAATAGACGAAGACGACGTCCGGCCGGACCTCGCTCAGCACCTGGCCGATCCAGCGCGCCAGGCGCGGATGGCGAAAGCGGGCCACGCTGAGCGGCGCGCCGGCGCCCAGCCCGCCCAGCATGTTCAGGCCACGCCGCGCCCGCCCGAGGGGCGCCAAGCAGACCTCGCGGCAGGGGACGCCGGACAGCTCGATGCGGTGGAGGTCCGCCGGATCGTCGACGCCCGCGCCCAGCCAGACGTCGTGCCGCGCGGCGAGGTGCTTGAGGATGTGGAAGGCGCGGATCTTGTCGCCCTTGTCCGGCGGAAACGGGACCCGGTGCGCCAGGAACAGGATCTTCGACATTCGACCTGGCTCTCCGCCATTCGACAATGCCGGGGGTGCGGGCCCCTCTGCAAAGTCGCCTCAGATCCACCTACGCCGGGATCATCAGGAGCGAACATGTGCGGGCTGGCCGGGCTCTTCGACATCAAAGGATTGAGGGCCTTCGATCCGGCGCTGCTGCAACGCATGACCGACGCCATCGCCCACCGCGGGCCGGACGGCTCGGGCCATCACCTCGAGCCCGGCCTGGGCCTGGGCTTCCGGCGCCTGGCGATCATCGACCTGAGCGGCGGCGCCCAGCCGATGCAGACCGCCGACCGCATGCTGACGATCGTCTTCAACGGCGAGATCTATAACTTCCAGGAGCTTCGCGCCGAGCTCGAGGCCAAGGGGGCCCGCTTCCGCACGCACAGCGACACCGAGGTGCTGCTGCACGGCTGGCGCCAGTGGGGCGAGCGCCTGTTGCCGAGGCTGAACGGGATGTTCGCCTTCGCACTGTGGGACGTGCGCGAGCAGACCCTGGTGCTGGCCCGCGACCGGTTCGGCAAAAAGCCCCTGCACTACGCGCCGCTCGACGACGGCGCCCTGGTGTTCGGCTCGGAGATCAAGTCCCTGCTCCTGGCGCCCGGCGTCAGCCGCGCCACCGACCCGCAGGCGGTCGCCGACTTCTTCGCCTACGGCTACGTGCCGGATCCGAAGACGATCTACCGGGCGATCCGCAAGCTTCCGCCCGCCCACCTGCTGGTGGCCCGGCGCGGCTGTCCGCTTGAGCTGCGGCCCTACTGGTCGCTGCTCGACGCCGTCGCGAGCCCCGCGGACGCGACGCCCGAGGCGTTGATCGACCGCCTTGGCGCGGCGGTCCGCCGCCGGCTGGTCGCCGACGTGCCACTGGGCGCACTGCTCTCGGGCGGCGTCGACTCCAGCGCCATCGTGGCGCTGATGTCGGAGGCGGGCGGCGGGGCGCGGACCTTCTCGATCGCGTTTGGCGAGCGCGATTTCGACGAGTCCGCCTACGCCCGCCTGGTCGCGGAGCGCTATGGCGCCAGCCAGGACCTGCGCCAGCTCAGCGCGGATGACTTCAGCCTCATCCCGCGCCTTCCGGAGATCTACGACGAGCCGTTCGGCGACGTCTCGGCCATCCCCACCTTCGCGGTCTGCGCCCAGGCCCGGGCCTCGGTGACCGTGGCGCTCAGCGGCGACGGCGGCGACGAGGCGCTGGCGGGTTACCGCCGCTACCGCTTCCACTGGCTCGAGGAGCGCGCCCGCAGCTGCCTGCCGGCCGCGCTTCGCCGCCCGGCGTTCGGCGCCCTGGCCGGGGCCTATCCGCGCGCGGCCTGGCTGCCGCGGCCGCTGCGCGCCGCCACCACTTTCCGCGAGCTCTCCCTCGATCCGGCGGACGCCTATGCGCGCATGGTCTGTGCCCTGCCGGACGAGACCCGCGCGGCGCTGTTCAGCCCGGACTTCCACCGCGCGCTGGCCGGCTATGATCCGGGCGACATCGTGCGCGGCCACTTCAACGCCGACGCCCCGCTCGATCCGCTGCAGCGGGCGCAATACGCCGACGTGATGACCTATCTGCCCGGCGACATCCTCACCAAGGTCGACCGCGCGAGCATGGCCAATTCCCTTGAGCTGCGCTCGCCGATGCTCGACCCGGACTTCTTCGCCTGGTCCTTCAGCCTGCCCGCGCAGGCCAAGCTGTCGCGCAAGCGCGGCGGCAAGGCGCTCCTGAAGCAGGCGCTGGAGCCCAGGCTGCCGAACAGCCTGCTCTATCGGCCGAAGCAGGGGTTCACGGTGCCGCTGGCGCGCTGGTTTCGCGGGCCGCTGCGCGAGGAGGTCCTCGCGCTCGCCGACAGCTCAGCCCTGGCCACCGACGGGGCGCTCGACGCCGACACCGTGCGGCGCATGGCGAAGGCTCACGTGAGCGGACTGCAGGACAATTCGAAGGCGCTGTGGCTCGTCTGGGTGTTCAACGCCTTCCTGGCGCACCGGACGGCGGACCCGATCAGAGAAAGTGCAGCGCCGCGGCCACGACAGCCCATGCCAGCGCTGCCATGACCGCCCAGATCAGCAGGCTCACCCCCAGCGGAAGGGGATCGCTGTTGCGACCGCGCCGTTGGTTCGCCTCGGGCAAGGCGGCGGCATCGTCGTCGTCGTCGTTTTCGACAAGGCGCAAGGTTGCACGCTGAACCACAGGCTTGCCCCTCGCCACCATCGCCGGACCCGGTGGGAATCTAGACTGATTCGAATTCACATCGCCGCCTTCGCCGCCTCTAGCTGCGCAGTGCCGTGGCGCCGGTGTGCTAACGGCCACTCAGATCGCGCGTTCCAAGGCCGCCGTCAGATGTCGCTGCGCGCCGCGCACGTTTTCGACAGAATGACGATGTTCGTAGCCCGACCGGGCCACGGCGTCAAACAACGCCCGGTTCGCCGCCGCCACCTGCGCCCACCCGAAGTCCTCCGCATAGCGCCGCGTCGCGTCGCGGCTGGGCGGCGCCTGGCGCAGGCGATCGAGCGCCCTGGCCAGGGCGTCGGGGGTCCGCATCCGCACCAGCAGGCCGGCCGCGCGCGAGCGCACGACCTCGGCCGCGCCGTTCACGTCGGTGGCGACGACCGGGGTCCCGCAGGCCATGGATTCGAGCAGCACATTGGCCCAGCCCTCCCGATCCGACGCCAGCACCATGGCGTCGGCGGCGTTGTAGAGGCTCGGCAGCTCGGCATGCGGCACGTCGCCCAGGAAGCGGACGCGCTCGGCGACGCCTAGCCGCCGCGCCAGGTGCTGCAGCTCCGCCCGCAGCGGGCCGTCGCCGGCGATCAGCAGGGTGCAGTCCGGCCAGCGACGCAGGGCCTCGATCGTCAGCGCATGTCCCTTGCGCGGAATGAGGCTGCCGACCGACAGGACCACGAAGCCGGCGAGGTCGAGCGCTGCGCGGGCGGCGACGCGGTCGCCCGGCCTGAAGAGCTCGAGGTTGACCCCATTGCGCAGCACCATCGTGCGCTCTTCTGGAGCGCCCAGGGCGATCAGCCGCCGCCGAAGATCGTCGCATACCGCCAGGTTGGCGCTCGCCTCCTGCGCGGCCCAGACGATCTGCGCGCGCGCGCCGGCGTCGTTCGGGACCAGGGTGAGGTCGGTGCCGCGCCCGGTGATCACGACCGGCAGGCGAAGTTTCTGGCCCAGCAGCGCGGCTGCGACCCCGTCCGGATAGAAATAGTGCGCGTCGATCAGGTCAAAGGCCTTGCCCTGCGCCTGCAGCCGCCGGGCGGCGCGCAGGGCCGAGTGGTAGAGGAAGCCCGGCGTCCAGCCGCTCCCCACCTTCGGGATCACAAGATAGCGGGGATGCCAGACCTCCACGCCGTTGCGGACCTCGTGCTTCGGCGCGCGGGCGAAAGCCGCATAGCGGCCGAACCGCGGATGTGCGCTCGGGAAATAGGGCACGGGGGCGATGACCGTCGCCTCCAGCCCGCCCAGGGCGAGGGTCTCCAGCAGGCGGTTTTCGACGAACACCCCATGATTTGGCTGGGTGGCGTTGGGATAGAGGGTCGAGAAGACCAGAACACGAGCCATCCCATTCTCCGTCAGGACAGCGGCCGAGCCTCGGCCGCCTGGGCCTACTCTCGGGGCGGATCTCGCCCGCGACGTTATCGGATGTTGGGGCGGGCTGCCCGGCGCCACGACGTGATCAGCAATCAGAACCGATGATCATTCGATAGAGCGAGCCCTGTCGAGATCGTGGCCATTTTGAGGCGAAAGATCGGCCTGCCTTTGAGGTCGCCCGAGCGCCGGGAGTTTAAGGTGAAGCTTTTTGGGCACTACATAGCGCGCATCTTCGTTCTATTCGCGTGCCTCGACGGGGTCTTGTTCCTCGCGCTTCTTCGGCTGCTCGGCCTGCAGCACATCTGCGATCGTTGCTACATCGGATCGCTTATTCACCTCAAGGTGTACCAATCTCTGCTTCTGACAACGACCTTCCTCGTGATCACCACGTCGGTCGGTCTGTACAACAATGACGCAACGCAGGACTTCCGCACCTTCCTCAAGCGGTTCGTCCTCGCCTGGCAGCTGATATTCCTGCCGGCCGTGGCCTTCCTGGCGGTCACCAAGGCCGCGGCGGGGGCGCCCTTCGGCTGGTACGTCGGGATCATCTCGCTGGCGATCAGCCTGTTCATGCTGGTGCTGTTCTCGCTTCGGGTGGTGCTGGTCTGGGGCCTGGGCCTCGCCTTCCTGAAGAAGCGCATCGTCGTGCTGGGCGACGGCCGCATGGCCGAGGCCGTCACCGACTTCGTCGAAGGCCCGGGCCGCAGCCACTTCCGCCACGTGCACACGATCCGCGACTGGCGCCCGGCGCACATCTACGCCGCCACGGTCGGCAATCTGAAGCTCCAGGGTCCGCTGGAGGATCCGGTCCCGCTGTCGGTCGTGGCGGAACTGCTCCGGGCGGAGGAGATCGTCGTGGCCGTCGAGGACAAGCGCGGCCTGCCCGTGGCCGAGCTCCTCGAATGCAAGCTGAAAGGCATCGCCGTGGTCGACGCCCTGACCTTCTGGGAGCGCGAGGCGGGTCAGATCGACGCCGCCAACGCCGGCGCAGGCTGGCTCACCTTCTCCGGCGGCTTCGCCTTCGACCAGCGGCATCGCCTCTACAAGCGCATCGCCGACCTGGTCATCAGCTCAGCCTTCGTGGCCGCCATGGCGCCGCTGGCCCTGTTCGTCGCCCTGGCGATCCGGCTCGAGAGCCCCGGCCCGGTCTTCTATCGCCAGGAGCGGGTCGGCCTGAACGGGCGCGTCTTCAGGCTCTGGAAGTTCCGCAGCATGCGCGCCGACGCCGAGCGCGACGGCGTGCCGCGCTGGGCCAAGGCGAGCGACGACCGCGTCACGCGCGTCGGGCGGTTCATCCGCAAGGTGCGGATCGACGAGATCCCGCAGGTGATCAACGTGCTGGCCGGCGACATGAGCTTCATCGGCCCGCGCCCCGAGCGCCCGTTCTTCGTCGAGCAGCTGAAGCAGCAGATCCCGCACTACGACCTGCGCCACAGGGTTCGCCCCGGGATCACCGGCTGGGCGCAGGTCAACTACCCCTACGGCGCCTCGATCGAAGATGCGAAGCGCAAGCTTTCCTACGATCTCTATTACCTGAAGAAGAACGATCTTCTCCTGGACTTCGCAATACTCATGCAGACCGTCCGCGTCATCCTGTTCGCCCACGGCTCGCGGTAACTCATCGGCTCATGGATCCGCCATGCTCAAGCGTACCGACCAAGCCTTCGAACTGTCCCCGCCCGCCGCCTGCAGCGGCGAGGCGCGCAGGAACATCTTCGCGCACCACCTGGTGCACGTGTTCCCCCGCTTCGACGTCGGCGGCGCGCAGGTCCGCTTCGTCGCCCTGGTGCAGGCTCTCGGCCACGACTACTTCCACACCGTCGTCTCGCTCGCCGACAGCTACGATGCGGCCGCGCTCCTGGCGCCCGGTTCGCCGGTCAACTTCGTCAAGCCGCCGGACGGCGCCTGCTCGACGCTCCAGCGGTTGCGCCGGTATGGCGCGCACCTGCGCAGCCTCGCGCCGGATCTCCTGCTGACCTACAACTGGGGCGCCATCGAAGCGGCCCTGGCCAACGTCTTCGCCGGCGCGCCGCACCTGCACATGGAGGACGGGTTCGGCCCCGACGAGGCGACGCGGCAGTTCGCCCGCCGCGTCTGGACCCGGCGGCTCGCGCTCGCCCGCAGCCAGATCGTCGTGCCCTCCTCCACCCTGCAGCAGATCGCCACCGCGCAGTGGCGGCTGGCGCCGGAGCGGGTGCACCACATCCCCAACGGCGTGGCGGCCAAGTCCGACCGCACGACGGACCTGGACGACCTGGGCCTCCACCTGCCCGCGCACCGGGTGCGCATCGCCTGGGCCGGGGCGCTGCGGCCGGAGAAGAACCCCATCCGCCTGCTGCGGGCGTTCGCGCCGCTGCGCGACGCCGCCACCCTGATCCTGATCGGCGACGGTCCCGAGCGCGGCGCGATCCTGCACGAGGCCGGGCGCCTGGGCCTGGGCGACAGCCTGCGCATGGTGGGCCGCCGCAACGACAGCCGCGACCTGATCATGCAGTGCGACGTGCTGGCGCTCTCCAGCGACACCGAGCAGATGCCCCTGGTGGTCCTCGAGGCCATGGACGCCGGCCTGCCGGTGGCCTCGGTCGACGTGGGCGACGTCCGGGCGATGGTCTCCCGCGAGAACCGGCCGTACATCACCGCGGTGAACACCGCCGACCTCAGCCGCGCGCTGGCGCTGCTGGTCGGCGGTCCGGCGACGCGCCGCGTGGTGGGCGAGGCCAACCGCCGCCGGGTGCGCGACATCTACACCCTGCCGCGGATGGCGGCGGCCTACGAGGACCTGATCCGGCGCACGCTCGCGCGCGGCCACGCGGGGGTCGGCGCCTATGCCTGATCACCCGCCCTGGCGGGTGAGCGCGATCATCCCCGCCTACAACCGCGCCGCCTTCCTGCCCGAGACCCTCGGCTGCCTGCTCGCGCAGACCAACCCGGTCTACGAGATCATCGTCGTCGACGACGGCTCCACGGACGACACGCCGGCCGTCGTCGCGGGCTTCGACGAGCGCGTGCGCTACCTGCGCATCGCCAACAGCGGCGCGCCGGTGGCGCGCAACGTCGGCGCGGCCGCGGCCAGGGGCGACTGGCTGTGGTTCTGCGACAGCGACGACCTGTGGCGGCCGGAATACCTCGAGCGCTGCCGCGGCCTGGCGATGAGCCCGCCCTGCCCGCGCGTCATCTTCGGCGACTTCAACCTGGTGCGCGACGGCGTCTGGCAGGCCGCCAGCAAGTTCTCCACGGCGCCCGCGGGGTTCTGGGAGGCGATCGACAGCCGGCGCACCGAGGCCGGCGCGATCTTCCCCGGCCCGCTGTACGGCGAGATCCTCCGCTTCCAGCCGATCTTCCACTCGACCCTGCTCGTCGCCCGCAGCCTGTTCGACGAGATCGGCGGCTATGACCCGCGCTTCGCCCGCACCGGCAGCGAGGACTTCGAGTTCACCCTGCGTTGCGCCGCCCAGGCGCCGATCGGGGCGGTGCTCGAGCCGCTGGTGGGGATCCGCCGCCACGGCGGGAACTTCAGCGGAAACCACCTGCGGGCGCTGCTCGGCGAAGTGGACATCCTGCGCCACGCCAAGGCGCATCATCCGGCCGCCGCCCGGCACGCCGCGCTGATCGATGCCGAGATCGCCCGCCGCACCCTGGACGCGCTGGGCCAGGCCTTCTCCGCGAATGACCACCATCGGGTGCGCGCGCTGGCGGCGGATCTGAAGCGCGCGCAGATCGACGCCCGGTCGCGGGTGAAGGTCTTCGTCGCCGGCCTGCCGCCAGGCCTGCGCGTTCCCACCGTGGCGCTCGCGCGGCTGAAGAACCTGGGGCGGGCGTTGGCGCAATGAGCGGGCCCGGCGTGCTCCACGTCTTCAAGTATTTCCGCCCGCGCTTCACGGGCGAGGGCGTGTTCGTCGAGCGGCTGGCGCCGGTGTTCGCCCGGCTGCGGCCGGACGTGCGCCACGAGGTGCTGGTCACCGCGACCCCGCGGCCGGAGGGCCTCGCCACCCTCTTCGGGCTGGACAGGGTCCATTATCTCAGCCGCACCGAGGCCGGATCGTCGCAGCAGCAGATCATCGCCTGGCTGGGGCGCCACGGCCGCCGCTATGACGTGGTGCATCACCATACGCACGTCGACCGCACCTTCCTGGGCAATTTGGCGCTGAAGCTGCAGGGCTGCCGAGTGCTGCTCTCGGCGACGCTGGACGACAGCATCTTCGGCCTGCTCGGAACCTACCGGCCGTCGCTCCGGCCGCTGGTGCGGCGGCTGTTCCAGCTGGTGGACGCGTTCGTCGCGATCAGCCCGAAGCTGTTCGAGGAGAACAGCCGCTACGTGGGCTCGCGCAAGTCGACGCTGGTCCCGATCGGCATCGCGACGCCCGAGGCGACCCCCTGCGGCCGCGCGGCCGCGCGCGCCGAGCTGGGCCTGCCGGCGCGCGGAACCATCCTGGTGACGGTCGGCGGCATCTGCCGCCGCAAGGACCAGCGGCTGCTGGTCGAGCAGCTGCCCGACCTGCTGCAGCACGATCCCAACCTCATGCTGGTGCTCGTGGGTCCGGTGCTGGAGCCCGAC
>JAQGIJ010000415.1 GCA_028291285.1 Phenylobacterium sp.
CGCATGCGCGATGTCGGCGTCCGTGAGCAGCAGGTATTTCGGCGGTACGGCCTGCGCCTTGGCCCGCGCCACGCCCTGCGACATCGCCCAGAGCTTGCCGGTCCAGCCGCTCGGCAGCGGCGCGCCCCTGAGGATCTCCAGGCGCTCGGCGGTCCCCAGCCGCGCCGCCGCGGTGCGCGCCGCTTGCGCCGTGCCGTCGGCGCTGTCGTCGTCGACAAGAATCACTCGGAACGGGCCTGGGTAGTCCTGCGCCAGCAGGCTGCCGAGGGAGGCGGCGATGACGTCCGCCTCGTCCCGCGCCGGCACGACCGCGGTCACGGCGGGCCAGACCGCCGGCGCCGGCGCAGCCGGTTCGTCGGTGTCGGCCGCCCGCCAGAACCCTCCGCGCGCGACCAGCAGATAGGCCCACACCGCGAGCGCCAGGGCGCCGACGCCGATGACTACGGCGGTCATCAGAGATAGCCGTGCGCGGCGAACCAGGCGATCGCCTCGCGCAGCGCCTCGACATAGGGCCGCGCCACATAGCCCAGCTCGCGCTCCGCCTTGGCGGAGCTGAAGTACATGTGATGGCTCGCCATCTTCAGCGAATCCTTGGTGAGGAAGGGCTCTCGGCCGGTGATGCGCGCGGCGAGCTCCGCGACCTCCGCCAGAGGATAGAGCGGGCGGATGGGCAGCTTCAAGCGGGGCGGCGGCCGGCCGGTGAGGGCGGCGATCTGGGCCAGCATCTCGCCCAGCGACACGTCCTGGCCGCCCAGCACATAGCGCTCGCCGATGCGGCCGGCCTCGAGCGCCAGCAGGTGACCCTGGGCGACGTCGTCGACGTGGACGAGGTTGAGGCCGGTGTCCACATAGGCCGGCATGCGTCCGCGGGCCGCCTCCACTACGATCCGGCCGGTGGGCGTCGGCTTGACGTCACGCGGGCCGATGGGCGTCGAAGGGCTGACGATCACCGCCGGCAGGCCTTCCTCGGCCACATAGCACTCGACCCGCCGCTCGGCGGCCACCTTGCTGCGCTTGTAGGCGCCGATCGCCTCGGCCTCGCCGAGCGGGCCGCTCTCGTCGCCGGGCGAGCCGTCCTCCGGGATCCGCAGGGTGGCGACGCTGCTGGTGTAGACGACGCGCTCCACGCCGGCGTCCCGCGCCGCCTCCATCACCGCCGTCACCCCGGCCAGGTTGTTGCGCACGATCTCCTCCGGATCGCGGGCCCAGAGGCGATAGTCGGCCGCCACATGGAAGACGAACCGGCAGCCGCGCAGGGCCTCGGCCATGCCGGCCGGGTCGCGCATGTCGCCCACCGCCACCTGGGCGTCGAGGCCCTCCAGGTTGGTGCGCGGACTGCTCGGGCGCACCAGCACGCGCACGTCGGCGCCGCGGTCGGCCAGCGCGCGCGCCACGGCCGAGCCGACGAAGCCCGAGGCCCCGGTGACCAATACCGGCGCGCCGGTCAGGTCGAGGCGCGGCGTCCCCGCGCCTTGCGGCGCGGGGCGGCTGTCGAGCCGGCTGGGGGCGGTCATGGGGAGGGCGAAGGCTGCGGTGGTAGAGCAGGCGAAGGGGCGGGCTGCGCCGGCGGCAGCGGTGACTCGGCGGGCGGTGGCGAGGCCGGCAGCGCTGGCGGCGGCGGGACGTCGGGGGACGCCGGCGCGGCGGGAACGGTCTGGTCCTGCGGCATGGGCGGCGTGGCGCCGGGTAAGAGCGGGGCCGCCGGCGTGGCGGGTTCGTCGAAGCTCGGCAGTTCGCCAATGTTGTCGGCGGGCTTGCCCCGGATCTGCGCCTCCCGGTTCTGCAGATAATAGGAGCGGATCGTCGCGTAGGGATCGGTGGAGGTCTGGACGACCGTCATCAGCTCCTGCTGCGCCTCGACCCGCCGGTCGATCCCGTCCACCACGGTCGTGGTGATCTGTATCGCGCTCCTGCCCCTGAACCTGGCGTAGGTCAGGGGATCGAGGCCGATGTCGGCGGCGCTGCCGAAGACGTCGCGCACCGTGCTCGGCCCGAACAGCGGCAGGAAGAGATAGGGCCCGGGGTGGGCGCCCGCCCGCCCCAGCGTCATCCCGAAGTCGTTGTCGTGGTGCGGCAGCCCGCCCTTCTTGGCGACGTCTGCGATGCCCCCGATCCCGGCCGTGCTGTTGAGGGTGAACCGCGCCACGGTCCCGGCCGCCGTGGCCACATGCCCCTGCAGCATGTCGTTGGCGAAGACCACCGGCTCGCCGAGGTTGCGGCTGAAGTTCCGCAGCGCCTTGCGCAGGAGCTTGGGCAGCTTGCTGTAGACGTAGGCGAGCGGGCCCACCACGGTCCGGTCGAGGCCCGATTCGATGGCGAAGAAGCCCCGGTTCATGCGTTCCCACGGATCTCCGGGAGCGCCCCGCGCCAGGCAGGGGCCCGCCGCGAGCTGGAACGCCGCCGTCGCGGCGAGCAGAAGCTGAACACGCGGATGGCCGGGACGCATGCGCTCCTCGCAGGCTGTTCGCGCTCGGTGGCGGGGCCGAGCCGGGGCGGCTATGGATCGTCGACTACCAGCGCGGCGCTGACGCGAAAAGCCCACGGCGCGCATCAAAGCAGGGACCACGTGGATCAGCCACTCGAAATCACCGGCGCCCTGTTCCTCGTGCTCGCCCTGGCCGGCTCCGCCTATCTCGTGTTCGCCGGCCTGAGCACCCGCGCCTTCCTGCGCGGCGGGCCGGTCGAGCGGCGGCCGGCGCCGGCGCCGGCGGTGACGCTGCTGAAGCCGCTGCACGGCGATGAGCCGGGGCTGGAGGCCGCGCTCGCCAGCTTCCTCCGCCAGGACTATCCGGGCGAGACCCAGGTCGTGCTCGGCCTGCAGGCCGCCGACGATCCCGCCCGCCGCGTCGCCGAGCGCCTGCGCGAGGCCCATCCGCACCGCGACGTCTGCCTTGTGGTCGATCCGCGCAGCCACGGCGCCAACCGCAAGATCTCCAACCTCATCAACATGGCCGCCCGGGCCCGCCACGACGTCCTCGTGCTCTCCGACAGCGACATCGCCGTGCCGGCGGACTATCTCAGCCGCGTGGTGCAGAGCCTCGAAGGCAAGGGCGTCGGGGTGGTGAGCTGCCCCTACTACGGCGAGGCCCGGGCAGGCCTCTGGTCGCGTCTGGCCGCCATGGGTCTGACCTACCAGTTCCTGCCCAGCGTGGTGGTCGGCGTCTCGCTCGGCCTGGCGCAGCCCTGCATGGGCTCGACCATCGCGCTTCGCCGCGAGGTGCTGCAGAAGATTGGCGGCTTCGAGACCTTCGCCGACCAGTTGGCCGACGACTACGCCCTTGGCGCGGCGGTGCGGGCGGCGGGCTACAAGAGCCTGGCGCCCCCGGTGCTGGTGGCCCACGGCTGCGCCGACGCCAGCCTGCGCCAGCTCATGGCGCACGAGCTCAGATGGGCGCGGACGGTGCGCGGGGTGGATCCGGCCGGCTTCTTCGGCAGCGCAATCACCCACGCGGTGGTGCTGGCCCTGATCGGGGTCGGGCTCACGGGCGCAGCGCCGCCTGCGCTCGCCGTGCTGGCCATCGCCGTGGCCTGCCGGCTGTGGATGATACGCCAGGTGAAACTGGTCACGCCGTCTGCGAATGACGCATGGTGGCTGTTCCCGGCGCGGGATATATTGTCCTTCGCGGTGTTCGCAGGTTCATTCTTCGTGCGCGTCGTCGACTGGCGGGGCGCGAGGTTCCGCGTCGACCCACGCGGTGGCCTGTCTGGCATATAGGATCCGGATGCTTCGTACCCTCTTTCTCCAGGCGCCCTCCTTCGACGGCTTCGACGGCGGCGCCGGCTCGCGCTACCAGGCCAAGCGCGAGATCCGCTCGTTCTGGTTCCCCACCTGGCTCGCCCAGCCGGCCGCCCTGGTGCCCGGCTCCAAGCTGATCGACGCCCCGCCGGCGGGGATCGGCCTGCAGGAGGTCGTGGCCCAGGCCAAGGACTTCGATCTGTTGGTGGTGCACACCTCGGTTCCCTCCTTCGCCAGCGACGTGAAGTGCGTCGAGGCGATGAAGGCGGCCAACCCGGACCTGAAGGTCGGCCTGATCGGGGCCAAGGTGGCGGTCAAGGCCGACGAGAGCCTGCAGGAGGCGCCGGCCATCGACTTCGTCTGCCGCAACGAGTTCGACTTCACCGTCAAGGAGGTCGCCGACGGGCGGCCCTGGAACGAGATCCTCGGCCTCAGCTACCGCGACGCCGCCGGCCAGGTGGTCCACAACCCGGAGCGGCCGGTGCTGGAGGACATGGACGCGCTGCCGTCGGTGATCGACGTCTACCGGCGCGACCTGAAGATCGAGGACTACTTCATCGGCTACCTGAAGCACCCCTACATCTCGGTCTACACCGGGCGCGGGTGCAAATCGCGCTGCACCTTCTGCCTCTGGCCGCAGACCGTCGGCGGCCACCGCTACCGCACCCGCTCGGTGGACAACGTGGTCGCCGAGATCGCCGAGGCCAAGCGCCTGTTCCCGCAGGTGAAGGAGTTCTTCTTCGACGACGACACCTTCACCGATGACCTGCCGCGGGCCGAGGCCATCGCCGAAGGGCTGGGCAAGCTCGGCGTCACCTGGTCCTGCAACGCCAAGGCCAACGTGCCGCGCAAGACGCTGGAGAAGCTGAAGGCCGGGGGCCTGCGCCTCCTGCTGGTCGGCTATGAGAGCGGCGACCAGCAGATCCTCTACAACATCAAGAAGGGCATGCGTATCGAGGTCGCCGAGCGCTTCACCCGGGATTGCCACGACGTCGGGATCGCCATCCACGGCACCTTTATCCTGGGACTGCCGGGCGAGACCCACGAGACGATCCAGCAGACCATCGACTGGGCCTGCAAGATCAACCCGCACACCATCCAGGTGTCGCTGGCGGCGCCGTATCCGGGGACCTTCCTCTACGACCAGGCGGTGGAGAACGGCTGGCTGGACGCGAAGAACGCCGAGCTGGTGGACGCGCACGGCATCCAGATCGCGCCGCTGCACTATCCGCACCTCAGCCACGAGGAGATCTTCCAGTCGGTCGAGATCTTCTACAAGCGGTTCTATTTCCGGCCGCGGAAGATCGGCGCGATCGTCGGCGAGATGGTCCGCGACTTCGACATGATGAAGCGGCGCCTGCGCGAAGGCGTGGAGTTCTTCGACTTCCTGCGCGAGCGCAAGCAGGCCGCGGCGGCCTGAGCCGGCGGCCGGCGGCGGGCCGCTGGCGAAGGCAGCGATGAAGCAGCTGATCGTCACCGCCGACGACTTCGGCGCGGCCCTGGCCGTCAACGCGGCCGTGGAGCGCGCCCACGCCGAGGGCGTGCTCACCGCCGCCAGCCTGATGGCAGGCGCGCCGGCCGCCGCCGACGCGGTCGCCCGCGCCCGACGGCTGCCGGGCCTGCGGGTGGGCCTGCACGTGGTGCTGACGGACGGCCGCCCAGTCAGCGACCCGGCCGCCATCCCCGATCTTGTGGGCGCCGACGGCCGCTTCCGCGACGACATGGCGGCGATGGGCGCGGAGATCTTCTAACGTCCCGCGGTGGGGCGTCAGCTGGAGGCCGAGGTCCTGGCCCAGTTCGAGGCCTTCGCCGCGACCGGCCTGCCGCTGGACCACGTCAACGCGCACAAGCACTACCACCTGCATCCGACCATCCTGGACGCGCTCCTGCGGATCGGGCGGCGATTTGGCATGGCCGCGGTCCGGGCGCCGGTCGAACCGCGCGCGACGTTGGCCCTGGCGGAGCCCGGGTCGCGGCCTGCGGCGGCCTGGCTCAGCGGGCCGTGGGCTGAGCTGGCGCGGCGGCGCATCCGCGGGGAGGGTTTCCGCGTCCCGGACCAGGTCTTCGGCCTGCGCTGGTCAGGCGCGATGGACGCCCGCCGGCTGGGCGCGCTGATCCGGCACTTGCCTCCGGGCCTCAGCGAGATCTACCTCCATCCGGCGACGGCCGACGCCTATGAGGGCAGCGCGGCCGGATATGGCTACGTCGAGGAGTTCCAGGCGCTGCTCGACCCGCAGGTCATCGCCGCGGCGCGCCGCGAGGGCGTGGCGCTCGGCGGGTTTGCGGATTTCGCCTGAGCCGATCGGAAGGAGGGCTCGCCATGCTCCATCGCGCTGTCGTCGCACCGGGTTCGGGACCGCCGGGCCAGCGCGCCATGCGGCCGACCGGACCCGTCCGGCCGGGGTCCGAGGCCCATCTGCGGCTCTTCTGCCTGGAGCTCCTGGAGACCCACGACCCCTACCGGCCGGCGGTGATGGACTGGCCGAAGCTGGACCCCGAGACGCGTGCGCGGCTGGTGTCGCTGCCGATCTGGGACATCGCGGTGCAGACCGAGGGCAAGGCCGGCATGAACGTCCGCACCTTCGGCGAGGGCGTCGCGCCCGGCCTGCTGAAGGAGGCGATCGAGATGGACGCCTTCGAGGAGACCCGGCACAAGACCGTGCTCGCCAACCTGGTCGCCTTCTACGACATCGCGCTCGCGCCGGAGCCGGACTACCGGCGTCCGCGCGATCCGGAATGGGCCTTCATGGTCACCGGCTACTCCGAATGCATCGACAGCTTCTTCGGCTTCGGCCTGTTCGAGCTGGCCCGGCGGTCCGGCTTCTTTCCGCCGGCTCTGGTGGACGTCTTCGAGCCGGTGATGCGCGAGGAGGGCCGGCACATCCTGTTCTTCGTCAACTGGGTGTCGTGGTGGCGGCGCAACATGCCCTGGTGGCGCCGGCCCTGGTTCGAACTCAAGGTGCTGGCGGTCTGGGCCTTCCTGATCTGGGAGCGGATCGGCCTGGCCGGCGACATGCAGAAGAACGAGACCGCCCAGGACTACAACTTCACCCTGAACGGCTCGAAGGAGTTGGGGGTGGAGGTCACCTTCGCGGAGCTCGCGCGCATATGCCTGAAGGAGAACGACCGCCGGCTCGCGTCCTACGACGCACGGCTGATCCGACCCGTCTTCGTGCCCAGGATGATCCGGCTGGCGCTGCGGGTCATGCGCTCCAAACCCGCCGGAGCGGCCTGAAGCGGTGAGCGGCGAGAGCGCGGCAAGCAAGTCGGACGCTGAGGCTCGACCGCGGGACGCGGTGGCCGGCCGCATGAGGCGCGGGCTGGTCGTGGCCGCGGCGGCCAGCATGGGGCTGGCGACCGCACTGATCGCCTGGGTCGGCTGGCGCGGCGTGCTCAGGGCCATCGGCGCGATCGGCTGGGACGGCTTTGCGATCTTCACCCTCTACTGGATCCCGGTGATGGTGGTGGTGGGGCTGGCCTGGGCCGCCGCCGCGCCCGGCGTCGATCCGCGCCGGGCCGGGGTGTTCGTCTGGGGCCGGCTGCTGCGCGAAGCCGCCTCGGACCTGCTGCCGTTCTCCCAGCTGGGCGGGCTGTTCGTCGGCGCACGCGCGGTGATGGCGGCGGGCCTGGCCGAGGAGGTCGTGCTGGCCTCGACCCTGGTCGACCTCACCGCCGAGATCGCCGCCCAGGCCCTCTACACCCTGATCGGCGTCGGGCTGATCATCCTGCAGCTGAACTCCCGCCTGGACGACGCCGTCCTGTGGCCGGCGATCGGCGGGCTGGCCCTGCTGTGCGTCGGCGTGCTCGGCTTCGTGCTCGGCCATGGGCCGGCCGTGGGCGCGCTGGGCCGCCTGGCGCGCCGCTGGCTGCCGGATTCCGTCGCCCGCGCCGACGCCGTCACGGCCCGGGTCGAGCAGACCCTTCGCCAGCCGCTACGGATGGCGCTGGCGGTAAGCTTGCACCTGGCCGGCTGGGTGGGCGGCGGCGGCGCATCCTTCATTGCGCTGCGCTTCATGGGCGCGGATGTGCCCTTCTGGGCGGTGATCGCCGTGGAGAGCCTGATGTATGCGGTGCGTAACCTGGGCTTCGCCCTCCCCGGGGGGCTGGGCGTGCAGGAAGGCGCCTATGTGCTGCTGGGCCCGCTGTTCGGCCTGCACGCCAGCGACGCCCTGGCGCTGTCGCTGCTGCGCCGCGCGCGCGACCTGGTGATCGGCCTGCCGGTGCTCGCCGTCTGGCAGGCGAAGGAGGGCCAGCTGCTGCTGCGCCGGCGGCGGCGGCGCGAGCCGGCCGAGGCGGCGTCGGAGCGCTGAGGCGCGGTCCTCAGGGCGGCGGCCGGTCCCGCGTCTGCGGCGGCCCGAGCAGGGCGGGCTCGAAGATCAGCGCCGCCACCAGGGTCCAGATCAGCGAGATCATCAGGATCTTGCCCATGCTGGCGGTGCCGGGATGGCTGGAGAGCATCAGGCTGCCGAAGGCCGTGCCGGTGGTCATGGCGCTGAAGAAGACGCCTCGCGCCAGGCTCGACTGCAGCAGGTTCTTCGCGCCCGCCCGCCAGGCCATCACGAAATAGATGTGGAAGGCGACCCCGACCCCGAACAGCAGCGGGAAGGCGATGATGTTGGCGAAGTTGATCGGCTGGCCGATCAGCACGCACGTGGCGAGCGTCAGGAAGCCCGCCAGTACGATCGGGGCCAGGGTGAATGCCACCTCGCGCAGGCTGCGCAGCGCCAGCAGCAACAGGGCGGTGATCACCACCAGCGACAGCAGGCCCGCCTCGATGAAGGCCCGGCTGATCGTGCGGCCGGCCTCCTGGATCGAGATCGGCGCGCCGCTGGCGTCCGGCGCGATCCTGAGCACGGCCTTGGAGAACCGCTGCAGGACCTTGTTGTCGTTGGAATCCCCCGTCGGCGAGACCTGCACGCGGGCGCGGCCGTCCGCGGCCACCCAGTCGCGCACCAGGTCTGGCGGCAGGGTCTGCAGCGTGACCGGTTCGGCGCTCAGCAGGCTGCGGACCTGGTCCAGCATGATCTTCAGCGGCGGCACGAGCGCGGTCTGGGCGCGGGCGCGCGCCGGCGCTCCGCCGTTCGCCAGAGCTTCGAGCGCTGCGGCCAGCCGTAGCGCGTCCGCCGCGCCGGGCGCGGTTCCCGGCCCCGCCGCGGTCCGCAGGTCGGCGGCGGTCTTGCGAAGCGCCTGCACCGTGTCGGCGTCGCTCGGCGGCGGCAGAACCTCAAACGGGTTCAGCGTCGGATCGAGCAGCATCTGCGCGTCGGCGATCGCCGCCAGCTTGGCGGGCTGGTCCTCGGGCACGAAGCTCGACAGCGTGATGGCCTGGGCGACCTCCGGCAGCTTGCCGAGTCGCGCCGCCAGCCGGTCCGCCGCCGGCAGCGACGGGGCCAGCGCGTCGATGGTGTTCGGGGTCTCCGACGGGTCACGCATGATGTCGAGCAAGGTGGACATCGCCTCGCCATGGACG
This sequence comes from Phenylobacterium sp., assembly GCA_028291285.1. The sequence goes on from JAQGIJ010000415.1 coordinate 9,207, forward strand.
TTGCGCAGGTGCAGCGGGTTGAAGTCGAAGCGGACGAACGGCAGGAGCGCGACGCTCACCGCGGTCGAGGCCGCAAAGGCCCAGAGCACCAGCTTGCGGCGCTCGACGAGGAACCGGTCCAGCGGCGCCATGCGCGAGGAGCCGACCTCGCCCGGCTGCCGCGGCGGCCTCAACAGCAGGATCAGCGCCGGCAGCAGGGTGAGGTTGAGCGCCAGGCCCATGACCATGCCCAGCCCCGCGATGATGCCCAGTTGCGAGACGCCGATGTACTGCGTGGGCAGGAAGGCGAAGAAGCCCAGGGTGATCGCTGCGGCGGCCAGGAACAGCGAGCGGCCGATGCCCGCGCCGGCGGCGACCAGCGCGGCCTGCAGATCGTCGTGGGTCAGCCGCTCGGCGCGGAACCTGACGCTGAACTGGATCCCGAAATCCACCCCCAGGCCGACGAACAGCGGGATGAAGGCCACCGAGATCAGATTGAAGCGGCCCACCGCGGCCAGCCCCACGGCGGCGGTGAGGGTCAGGCCGATCAGGGTGGTGATCAGGATCGCGCTCACCAGGCGGACCGATCGGACCGCCAGCCAGAGCATGACCAGAACCGCCAGCAGCATGCTGCCGGTGACCAGCCAGGCGCGGTCCTCCAGCGAGGCGAACTCCTCGTCGGAGAGGGCCACCGAGCCGGTCAGCCGCACCCGGACGCCGTGCGCCGGATCGAGCGCCAGGGCCTGCGCCGTCTGGCGGATCGCGCCGCTGGCCGCCTCGCCCGGCATCAGCGCCGAATAGTCCAGCCGCGGGCGGACGATGATGAACCGCCGGGTGGGGGGCTGCAGGCCCTTGCCATCCCCCGCCATCAGCTTCTGCCAGGAGAAGAAGGTCGGCTTTCCCGCCGCCACGCCCTGCAGGGCGTCCGCGAGGCCGCGCAGCGGCTTGTCCACCGAGGCGAGGTCCGTCTGTCCCTGCGAGACCCCGGTCGCCAGCGTCGAGATTGCGCCCATCACCCCGCGCAGGCTCGGGTCGGCCGCCAGCGGGCCGAGGAACGGCTGGGCGGAGACCAGCTGATCGGTGGTGGCCTGCACCTGAGCCGTCGACAGGAACAGCAGCCCTTCGCGCGCGAA
>JAQGIJ010000144.1 GCA_028291285.1 Phenylobacterium sp.
GGCAGTCGCTCAAAGGCGGCGTTGTCGTACAGCAGCGCACCGAGAAGCGCGTGCTCGGCGTCAATGTTGGCTGGGGCGGCGCGGCTGTCGTTCGCTGGCCGAAGATCGAGCGCTGGGACCAGGTTCATGCCCGCCCCCTCGGAAAGAACGAGGCCGGGACGCAGGACCTGCAGAACCAGGAGGCCCCATCCCCGAACACGGCCAGGCCGGCGCAGTAGACGCAGACATGGTCGCGCTCACCGGGCGCGCGCCAGCCAAGCGGCCGGACGGCGGGCGCCGGCGCGCTCGGCGTAGGCGGTGGCGCAGCGGTGGCCGCGGGCTCGGGAAAGAGGTTGGGTGGGCGGGGGCTCATGTCATCCGCTCCCACCGAAGCTTGTCCTGGCCATAGACGGGCTGCCACTCTCGGCCGGGCCGGTTGGTCCACCCCTCGCCTTCGCGGGCGGGAACCTCGGCGACCACGCCGAAGCCGGCTCCGCGAAGGCTCTCTCCGCCCTCGCTGGCGAGGTTGTAGGTCACCAGCCGCCGCCCACCGAGGGCGCGCCATGCACGCCACAGGCACGCCTCGAGGAAGGAGTTCACCGATCTCGCTACGCCGTCGTCGGGTGCCCGAGGATGGCGCAGCCGGCCCTTGAGCCCGTCCTTCTGAAAGGCCGGAAGCACGACGGTCCGAAGGATCTCCGCCGTCACGCCGTCCTGAAGTTCCCGCGACACCGGGCGCCCGAGGATGGCGCAGCCGGCCAACTCTTCACCATCGGAGCAGGCGACCGCCAAGCGGTGGCCGCGGACCGCGCGCGAGTGCCGGTGGAAATTCACCACCAGATCGTTCGCCTCGCGCAGGTCGATGGGGATGGCGACAAGTTTCCTGCTCATGCCACCCGCCTCGCGCTCGCAGCCTGCCCGCCCACCCGAGCCATCCGCACCGCCGCCGCATTGGCGCAGTCCAGCTGCAGGTTCAGCTCGGCGATCAGCTCGTGAGCCTCTCCGACCTCATGCTCTGAGACAGCGAGGCGGGTGCGTAGGGCTCGGACCTCTCGGTGGGTGAGGGTGTGGCGCGGGGTGGTGGGTGTGGTCCTCATGCGGCCTCTCCCGAGAAAAGGGGCAGGCCTTCGGTGCTCGTGATGGCCCCGCCCTCCACCTGCGCGAGCCCCGCGCGGAGCCGCCGGTCGGCGATCGCCGCATATTCCGGGCTCAGCTCGATCAGCGTGCAATCCAGGCCGAGACGAGCCGCTACGAGGCCGGTCGTTCCGGCGCCGCCGAAGGGGTCAAGCACTGATCCGCCGGCGGGGCATCCGGCGCGAAGGCAGCGCTCGGCCAGCTCCGGCGGGAAGGTGGCGAAGTGGGCGTCAGGAAAGGACCGCGTCGCCACTTCCCAGACCTGGACTGGCGCGGGCTCATAGTTGCGGAGGCTGCGGGTCAGCCCCCCATAGTCCACCAGCTCGCGATCTGCGCGATGCTGCGGCTTCTGACCGTGCTCGCCGGGGGACAGCTTCCCCTCTCTGGCGAAGCTGTTCTTGCGGCTGAAGCCTTGGCCGTGAGGACTCTTTCCAGGCGCGTTCGGGCGTCGATAGTTGCCCGACACCTTTCGCGGGCCGGGCTCCCCACCGACGTAAGATCCGCCGCGGAACGTGTTGGCGTTCTCGTCGCCGGCCGCCGCCTGGCGAACGGCGTCGGCGTCGTAGTGGTAGCGGGCGCGCTTCGAGAGCAGGAAGATCTTCTCGTGCGCAGTCGCCGGCCGGTCCTTGATGCTCTCCGGCATCGGGTTCGGCTTCGCCCAGATGATCTCTGACCGAACCCACCAGCCGTCTTCCTGCAGCGCGATGGCGAGCCGGTTCGGGACCATGCAGAGATCCTTGGCCTTCAGCACTCCGCCGACAGTCGAGAACGGCTTGTCGCGGAAGGTGCGGTCGTCGGTGCCCGCGGCCTTGGTGTCGGCCGCAGAGCGCCCGTTCGGCGTGGACGCGTAGCAATCGCCGTAATTGAGCCAGAGCGTGCCAGAAGGTTTCAGCACGCGGCGGACCTCGCGGAACACGTCGACCATCACGCCTAGGTGCTCGCCAAGCGTGGGCTCGAGCCCGATCTCGAAGCGCTCTAACGACGATCCTGCCTTGATGTATTTGCGGAGTCCCCAATATGGAGGGGAAGTAACGACCGTATCGAAATGGTCCGACGGCAGCGCGCGGAGCCGCTCGAAAACATCGCCCACGAGAATTCGCACGCTCACTTCGCCGGCCCCAACAACGCCCGCTGCACCCGCAACAGGATCCCCGCCACGCAGGCGTCGAGACCGTTGCGTCCGGTGATGCGGCCCATCTTGAGGAGCAGGGTTTCGAGCTCGGCCCGGTAGCCCTCCATCGCAATGGCGTCGGCCTCGGCGGCGAGTTGGGCGGGTGTTGGCGAGCGGTCGAAGGGGTGAACCGCCATCAGATGTACCGCCTGAGCTGGCGTTCCAGATCGGCGCCGGGGTTCTTCCGCTTGGCGGGCGCCGGGGTGTAGGCGCGCGCGGCGTGCGGTTCGCAGAACGTGCCGCCGGTGCGCTTGCCGCAGTAGGTGAAGCCGGGCTCGCGGGGGTCGCCGATGGGCCACTTGCACATGTGCGGGCCGAGCGTGGTCATCGTGGCCAGGCCGGGCGGATCCTTGATCAGAGGTGCCGGCGAGAGGTCAGGCGCCGCCTCGTACACCGCGCCATTGCCGGCGACGGCGAGCCGCGGCGGTGCGTGCGTGCGGCGCGCGGGGCGCGACTTCGCGGGGGCGACGCTGGCCGGAACGATGCGGCCGGGCTGGCGCGGCGTGTCCCGACCCTGCAGGCCCATGCGATGGACCTTGCCGATCACGGCGTTGCGGGTGGTGCCGCCGATTTGCTTCGCGATCTGGCTGCACGACGCCCCCTCGGCCCAGAGGGTTTTCAGGAGATCGACGCGCTCGTCAGTCCAACTCATGCCGCCGCTCCGATTTCTTGGGCGTTCATGGCCCGCTGCAGGGCGTCCAGATCGACGCTGAAGAGGTCGGCCAGGACCTCGGCGGAGACGCCGCGGGCGCGGTAGGCGCGGGCCCAGGCCGCGACCTGGCGGCTCACCGGCCTGACGCGAACGATGGAGACGCCGTCGCCCAGGTTCTCGAACCGGGCGCCGCGGGGGATCGCGCGGCTCTGCGGGCGCGGGCGGGGGTTCGGCATCGTGGGCAGTTCGGCCAGCGGGGCGCTGGGCTTCGGCGTGGCGGCGGCCGGTCCGTCCCAGGTCAGCGGCACGGACCCCTCCAGCTTCGGCCCCGTCCGCGGCGCGCCGTCCGGTGGGGTGGCCGGTGCCTTGCGAGGAACGACCGCGGGGATGAGAGCGACCGGCGCTTCGGCTGGTTGACAGATCGGCCCGCTTTTCGGGTCTGGTTGCGCAGCCTCGTCTGGCTCAGCGCTGGCCTTCCCTCGCCGCTTCATCCCATGGCGCAGGAAGGCGATGGTCTTCGGCCGGGCGGCCTCGATCCAGCACAGCCCGCAGGTGGCGCAGGCGGCGGTCTTCTCGGTCTGCGCAGGGCAAAGGATCACGTCCTCGGCGGTCGGCGGCTCGTCGACCACGATGGAGCGCTCGGCGCCGGGCTCCACATGCGAGGTGCGGATGGCGAACCGGCGCCACATCGCCCGGGTGAGCATGCCGATGGCGCGGGCGATCCTGGCGGTCTCGGGGTCGGCGTCATCCGCCCGGCGCGCGGTGTAGCCGAAGACGTGCAGCGCCGACAGTTGGGCCAGGTGCTCGGCCCAGAACAGCACGTAGGGGACCGAGTAGAAGTCGCCGAGCGTGTGCAGCCGGACCAGGAAGCCGTTGGGGTGCTGACGCTGCATCTGCAGCAGCTCGCTGCTCAGGTTCGTCAGGAACGCGGCGTCCGGCCGGTGGCGGCGGGCGTAGGGCATCGCGTTGCCGTAGCAGGAGGCCCAGCTGTGGCAGGACCGCGGGCACGTCGCGCGCTCCTCCAGCGTCAGGTGGTAGATCGGCCAGCCTTCCCGCTCGCCCTTCAGAACCTGTTTGCCGAGCTTGGGATTGTTGTGGCCGCTCACCAGGAAGCGGGGCGAGCCCAGCGTGCCGGTGACCTGGCTCGGGAAGATGGTGCGCGCCTCGCTGAGCGCCGGATGGTCGGGCTTCAGGCCGCAGCTGCGCTCGACCTCGATCTTGGCGTGGCCGAAGCGGGAGACGCCGGCGCGTTTCGGCTCCGAGCGCTTGGGCTCGGCGGTCTTGGCCACCATCGGCCGCCAGGCGCTGCCCTCCTGCAGGTGGGGCGCCACGCCGTCCAGCACCGCGTTGACCACGCGCACACTGACGCTCACCAGCTGGGCGATGCTGTCGCGCGTCATCTTCGTCGCCGCCATGGTCTCGATGGCCTGGCGTTTCGTGGAGGAGAGGTTCACGCGGCTTTCCTTTGCAGGCGCGCCCGGGGCTCGAGCCCGAAGGCCGCCAACCAGCGCGTGATGGTGGTCTCGACGTCCTCGACGGAGCGGCAGACGGCGTGGCCGTGGCCGTGCGCGATGCAGGCTTGGCGGAACGCGAACTGCGCGTCGCTCATGGCGCCGGCGGAGGTCTTCAACTCGATGTAGGCGATCTGCCCGCGGGGGAGGTGCAGGGCGAAGTCTGGGACGCCGGCCAGCGCGCCCATCGCCTTGAGCTTCGCGCCCGTCCTGGCGTCGCGCTGCTCCCCGTTGGGTACGTGAAAGAACGGCAGATCGGCCGGCCACGCATGGCGCAGGAAGGCGGCGGCCGACATGTGGAGGGTGACCTCCTTCTGGCGGGGCTGTCTGAGCTTCTGCGCGGCCGGGATCTTGACCATGGCTAGGCGACCGCCTTCTTGCGGCGGCTGCGGATCGCCTCCTTGCGGGAAGCTGCGCGCTCGGCCTTGGTGGCCTTCAGCGCCCGGCGCCGCAGAACCTGGCGGGTGGCCGGCGCTTGCGAGACACCGGCGTAGGTGGTCGCGTTCTCCCGCAGCTTGGCCTGCAACCGAGCCTGCGCCCGGTGATGCCCGTCCCCCGGCTGCGGCGAGCCGCGGCTGACCGTGGCGTCGTCGCCGAGAACCATCGCGACAGCGGAAGCCACGTACGACCTCACGCCATCACCTCGTTCGCCGGCGCGCCCATGGCGGCGAGGCTTTCCTTCGCCCGACGGACCGCCTTGCGCTCGGCGGCCTTCTCCTCGTCGACGGTGGGCTCGCGGGTGTTCAGCTCGACCGGCTTCTGGTCGGCCGCGGGCTCGGCGAGGCGCTTCTTGATCTCCTGGGCGGCGATGAAGAGGCGCCCAACCTCGGCCTGGCCGGCGTCGTAGCCGGCGAGGTAGTGCTGATCCATCCGCGGGGGGCAGCCCTCGGGCGGCTTGCGCTCACTGGCGCGGCGGCCGGCCAAGGCGCCCTCGGCGAACCAGAAGGCCTCGTCCTTGGCTTCCTGCGGGCGCTTGTCCCCCTCGCCGCTGAAGAGATCGACTTGGACACCGAAGACCGGCAGGCTCAGGTCAATGCGGTCCTGGTGGCGATCCTGCTCTTCCTGGAGCAGGTTGCGGAGGCGGTTGGTGATGTCCTCCAGCAGCGCGGCCAGGCGCTTGCGGGTGTAGCCCTTGCCGAGGTCCGCGCGGGCCTCGTGGTACTGCGCCGTCAGCTCTTCCTTCGCGGCGTCAAAGGGCGCGCGCACCTCTTCGACCTTGGCCTTGGCGAGGCGGAGCTTGTTGATGTGGAGGTTCAGGAGTGCGCGGTGCTCCTCGCGGGTGATGGTCTTCTTGGGTGGTGATTTCGCGTCGGATTTCGGCGCGTCAGCCGTCGTCGAGGCCATTATCGGCCCTCCATTTCTGATTTCAGGGAAAAGGCGGCCGCGGAGCCGAAGCCCCGCGGCCAGTTGTGCATCATCGAGAAAAGGACCCACGCTCCAGGGAGGCGGAGCGCAGTTCGGCCTGGTCCCTCGGCCGCCGAGGATCTCTTCGAAGCTTGGCCGTCATGGTCTGAGCGCAAACGGTCGCGGCGTGGCATGAGCCCTCCCCCTTCATCGTCGTTCACCCCGCGGGACGGTCTTGGCGGACCCGCTCGCCCTGTGGTCAGTCGTCAGTCAGGCAGGCGCAGGCTCGCGCTCGGGCGCGGGCTGGAGCAGGCTGGCGATGAAGTTGAGGTCGGCCCGGGTCGTCGGCGCGCGCACGCAGCCGTTGCGCCAGATGATGCCGTTGACCTGGCCTCGCGTGAGACCCAGCCGCGGCGCGATCTGCGCGGCCGGCCAGCCCGCCACCTCGTAGAGGCTGCAGACCTGCTGAATGAGTGTGGGCGGGTGGCCGCCGCGCCCGGGATGCTTTCGATCAGCCGGAGCGATCCGAGCGCTCATCGCGGCGCTCCCGAAGCTCTTCCGCGAGACGCGCGCACTCGGCCGAAGCCTTCTCGGCCATCGGCAAACTGAGCGCCCTCACCGTCGTCCACATCGCGAGCTGCGAGCGGCGCAATGGATCGCTCAAGAAGAGCTTGATCCAGCGGGCGCAGCCGACGAACCCGGTCCAGGTCACGTGCGGCATCCTCCATGATTTTCGTCAGCCGCTGTTCTTCCCACTCCGCGTAGGACTGGCCGAACAGCTCTTCACCAAGAGCCATCCAGAGGGCCCAGCGTTCCGTGAGCGCGGCCTTGGTCAGCGTGCGTTCCGAGACGCAGCCGCGTTGCACGACGTTCTTCGCGGTCTTCGGATCAAGCCGCCAAAGGGTCTCGATCTTCTTCGCCGCATTGTGCGCAAACCGCTTGGTGATCAGGTCGCGGAACGCATCCCCGATCGTTTTTCCAAAGCGGAGTTCTTGGTCTTTCTGGCCCACGACTTCCCAAGCTCCATAGGTCATTTCTGATGACCTCGGAGCACGGCGGCGGACAGGAGAGGCGAAGGATGGAGGGTCGGACGGATGACCCCATCACGAGACAACAGGAGCACTTCCGGGCAGCCCAGAGGCTGTTGGCTGCGTGCACCGAGCATCCGGAAGCGAGCCGCGGTCTTGGCAGATGCGCTCGATTCCATATTCGGCAGGCCAGCAAGCTTGCCGTTGAAATTTGCGGGGCGGGCGACGCCAGGAATTCGGCGCCCGCCCCTATTCATCCGGACCGGCTTTTTGCCGGCCGTAGATGAGGTTCCGAAAAGGGACTGACGGCCGACGCCCCTGGAGAGGAAAGCGTCGGCCGCCTCGCGCGCCCGTTGGGCATTCGGAATGCCGGCTGGGGCGGCCGGCTGCGCGCAACTGAATTTGTGAGTCCGCGGACGAGCTCCGCGCAGTGAAGCTTTCAACCAGTCGGGGGCAGGAAATGAGGAGCACAATGACATGCTCAACGCCCCCGCTTCACTTCGGCGAGATGGCGATAACCTTCTTCCCTCAGACGCCGTTGACGGTACTGAGCGGAGAGTCGGGCCATGAGACCGGCTCGAAAACGGTCCGAGAAAGCCTTGGCGTTACTCGTGCACGCCACCGCGGCAACGCGGCCCCAGACGGCCGAGGCGACGGTCGCCTGCAACATCCGGCTGACCAGCGCTCGCGACTTTATCGTGCATCGGGCGGCCCACGACATCGCCGCCGGCGGCATCGCGATCAGCGCAGAGGATTTCGAGGCCAACCGCGAGGCGGCGATGAAGGCACTGAGGGCGCAGTGCGCCACCTGCGGCCTTTGTGCCGTGTTCGGATTAATCCCCCCGTAGGCGAATACACCGCAATTGACATAACCCGCCGCGCGAGTCGTTCTGGTTGTGAGGGAACGCGCGAGTACACGGGGCGATTGTGGTTTGACGTACGAGTACCAGGGCTTAGCCGAGAGATCGGCCTGCGCCGACCGGATGCGCCAAGAACTGAAAGAGGCCCTACCCCCGCGATTATTAACCCTGCGAGAGGAACTACGGGTCAGCGGCATGGCGGCGCGCTGCTCAGCTTGCAGGGCCTGCCCGATGATCGCCCGCGCGCTCAGCGTGATCGCTCCGCAGCCCGACGAGCCCGAGGAGCATGTGGTGCTGAGGCTGGCGAGCTGAGGCATTTAGGCGGCCACCGGCGCGAGGGTCGCGGGGCGCAGCTTTTCCTGGGCCGCGTGCGCGAGGTCTTCCAGCGTCGCCAAGCCCGCATTTGCGATTGGCAGCCACGCCCACGCCGGGATGCGGCCCCGCACGAACCAGAGCTCGACCGTGTTGTAAGGTGCGCCGGTGGCCTCGCAGAGTTGGCGACGCCGCTCGATGTTGGGATTGGCCGCCGTGCCCTCGCGCGGCGCCACAGCGACGGCCTCGACGTGCGCGGCGAGTTCGGCGTCTGGCCGAAACCATTCACCGCGCTGATGAAGGTGAGCGTAGCGGCGATGCAAAGCCGCCTCGGCCGCCCGGTCACCCTCGCACATGCCCTGGAGCACCAGTTCGCCGGGGCAGTCCGCCTGCATCTTCACGAGCCGGAGCCCGGGGTTGTCCGAGAACCCGATCTTGATGAAGCCCGACAGGGTGTCTTTGACGAAGTAGATCACGCGGCGGCCTCGCCGCTCACCACCTCGGGCCGCGCGATGTCGTCGGGCCACACGGCTTCCGCGGGCCACTTCACCGAGAGCGTGTGGATGGCAGCTTCAAGGCGCCGCGTGCTGACGTCCTTCCCCGCCTTGATGGCGGACAGCTTCTTGCCGTCGTTGAACAGGTGCGTGCTGACCGTCGCGTCCGTGAAGCCGGTCGCGCGCTGGTACTCGCCTGTCAGGCGGAGAAGCTGATCAATGGCACTCATGGGGGACAGCGTCGGTTATTTTACCGGCTTCGTCAACGGTCATCTTACCGGTCGCGGTGCCGCACCTCGGCGGTCATCCTACCGGCCCATGCTAAAGGACGTTCTCGCTCGGATCGAACAGCGGCTCGCAGCCCTGAAGCTCAAGCCGGCGACGGCTTCGCGGAAGGCGGGGCTGAGCGAGGACGCCATCCGGAACATGCAGCGCGCGGTCGAGAAGGACGCGAGCCAGGGCGTCTCCACGAATACGATCTTCGCTCTTGCCCCGGTCCTAGAGACGACGCCCGCGTGGCTCCTCGACGGGACCGGCCAGGAGGAGACGCGGCTGGTCCCGATCATCGGCCGCGTGGGCGCGGACAGTTCAGGCGAGGTGATCCAGGTCGACGCTCATGGCGGGTACGACACCGCGCCGATTCCCCCCGGAGGATCGGCGAGGGCCGTGGCGCTCGAGGTGATTGGCGATTCCATGCCATGGCTCGCGCCGGCCGGGGCGCTCGTCTACTTCGAGGATCAGCGCACGCCGCCGACCGAGGACATGGTCTATTACTACGTGATCGCGGAGCTGGATGACGGGCGGGTCCTGCTTAAGCGCCTCCTGCGGGGCTCCGAGCCGGGCCTCTGGACGCTGGAAAGCCAGATGGGCCCGCCGATCGAGAACGTCCGAATCCACTGGGCCGCGGAGCCCACCGCGATCGTCCCGCCCCGCCAGGCGCGGATAATTATCAAGCGAGCCGGCGAGAGCCAAGTCGCATGAGCGGCCGGCGGCGGTAGCTACACCGGCTTTTGACCGGTCATTTTACCGATTTCGGCTTGCACCGGTAAAATGACCGGTGTACCGTCTTCCTCAGAACGAGGGAGACACCGATGGCTCAGCCCACCTTCACCTTGGACGACGCAGGCTCGATCTGCGTAACGCCCTTCCTGATCCGCGAACAGCGCACCGAAGACCTCCTCGCCGCCGACCACGCCCGCGAAGCCGGCCGGTTCTCCGGCGTCTGCTACGGCGGCATGGGCCCTGCGCCGCGCACGCCGCGCACCCGGGAACAGGTCAGGGCAGACGCCGAGGGCGCGGCTCGCACGGCCTCGGCCTTCGCCAAATCCCCGCGGGGCCGGTTCCTGCTGGCGATCCGCGAGCTGGAGAACCTGGGCTGGGCGGCGGAGGCTGAGCGTGCCCGCAGCGCAATGAGCCGCGGCTTCGCGCGGCCCGACGAGCCGGCCGATCCCCGCGAGGTCGGCGTCGCGCTGGCGAGCATCGAGCCGATCAACCATCCCGACGCGCGCATGGCCTGCATGGCGCTGGCCGAGCTGCTGATCGTCGCCGTCGCCCACGCGGCGGAGTGAGCGCCATGGAAACCGTGAAGCACACGCCGGGGCCGCTCATCGTCGTCGACGGCGGCTGCCAGAGCGTCAGAGGTTTTCTCGCCATCGTTCGCGACTTCGGCGACGGCACAACCTCGGTGCCCACGGCCTACGTGGCTCGGCAGGACGACGCCGCGCTGTATGCCGCCGCGCCGGAGAGCCATGAGGCCAACCGCGAGGCCGCCGATTTCCTGGTGAGCTACTTCGGCCCGGTCGCGAGCGACGATCCTGAGGGGTGGTCGGATCAGGACGCGCGAGCCGTCTACGAGAAGCTCATCGCCGCCGTCGCCAAAGCGGAGGCCTGAGCCATGCCCACCGAAGATCAGATCGAAGCCGCCCGCACCAAGGTCCGCAACATGCTGCACGCAGCAGACCATGGAAACCACCTGGGTGAGATGGCCGTGCTGAGGATGGCGGCGTCTGGGGAGCTGCTGGAGGCTGCGAAGCTCGCGCGAGCCTTCCTCATCAACCAGTTCGAGGAGCCGGGTCGAACGGTGTTCTGGAGGCTGATGGACGCTCTCTCCCTCGCCCAGCCCTACGAAGCGGAAGTCGTGGAGGGCCGGGCCGATGCCTGAATCCCCCCTCACAGCGCGCCTCGTCCGCGACGGCCTCGCCGGCTGCGAGCCCCTCCCGCCGGTCCCCGCGACCGCGATGCTGGCCCAGATCGTCGCGCACCTGAAGGTGGCGCTCACCGTGGCCCTACCGTCCGCCGACGAGATCGTGATCGGCCACGTCCGGACCGCGCACGAGCTGGCGGTCCTGGTGCTGCGCCAAGCCCAGAGGAACGCCCGATGACCGCCGCGATCCATTGCCTCGCCGCCGAGCGCCAGCGCCTCCGCGCCGATGACGCCGGCCTCTTCCCGCCCCCGTACATCGAAGGCGGAGAGGAGTTGGACCGCGCGCTGGAGAGCCTGGGCCTGGAGCTGGTCAAGCCGAGGCGGCGCCCGTCGCCGCTTCGCATCCTGACCGTGGCCCTGGCCTTGGCTGGCCTCCTGGCCATCGCCCTAGGCGCGGTCGACTTCGTCTTGGCCATGCTCGGCGTGGTCGCTCGTGATCGGGGGATCCAATGAAGTCTGAATTCGCCACCTGGCGCGACGAGATCATGCGCCCGAAGCTGACCATCGCGCAGCGCATGGCGCCTTGGTTCGAGTGGTCGGCGCCTACGCGGGAGCCCGACGCCCCCGACCCGGACATGTTCACCTGGTGGTCCGTCGCCGAGTTGATGGAGCGGGCGCGGTGAGGATCCTGACCTTCGCCGCCTCGCTCAGCGACGACGCGCCGGAGCGCTACCGCTGCGCAGCCCGGATCCTGCTGTCCGACGGCACGCTGCACCCGGGCATCTGCCATGCGTCGAGCAAGTCGGAAGCCCGCGCCAAGATGCAGGCCTTCTGGGACGCCGAGTTGAAGCGCGCCCAGGAGCGCCGTGAGGCCGGAGAGCGCCGGGTCGAGGCGATGCGGGCTGCGCGCGAGGCCAGGAGCAGCGCGCCATGACGATCAAGATCCACGACCTCATGACCCAAGGTAGCGCTGAGTGGTACGCGGCCAGAACCGGCCTGCTCACTGCCAGCGAGATGAAGCTGATCGTGACGCCGACGCTGAAGGTCGCGAGCAACGAGAAGGAGCGCTCGCACCTCTACGAGCTCCTGGCCCAGCGGATCACCGGCCACGTCGAGCCCAGCTACGTCGGCGACGACATGCTGCGCGGGATGGAGGACGAGATCGACGCGCGGGAGAAGTACGCGGCGAACTATGCGGATCTGACCACGGTCGGCTTCATCACCAACGACCGCTGGGGCTTCACGGTGGGTTACTCGCCAGATGCCTTGGTCGGCGACGACGGCCTGATCGAGATCAAGAGCCGCCGGCAGAAATTCCAGATCGAGACGCTGATCGAGCACACCGTGCCGGCCGAGCACCTGATCCAGGTGCAGACCGGGCTGCTCGTGAGCGAGCGCAGGTGGTGCGATTACGTCAGCTATAGCGCCGGCCTACCGATGGTCGTGGTGCGCGTACTGCCAGATCCGGACATCCAGGCCGCCATCATCGCAGCCGCGACCGCCTTCGAGACCCGCCTCGCCGAGAAGCTGGCGGCGTTCCGCGAAGCCATGGCCAAGCGCCGCTACATCGCAACAGAGCGCCGCATCGAACAGGAGATGTACGCGTGACCGATCTCGCCAAAACCATCGCGCCCAAAAGCGATCAGCTAAATTCTGATGATCTGATCGCCGGGCCGCTCACCATCACGATCACAACCGTGCGCGGCTGCGATGAGCCCGAGCAGCCGGTGGCCGTCCACTTCGAGGGCGATGACAAGAAGCCCTACAAGCCCTGCAAGTCGATGCGCCGCGTCATGGTCCACTGCTGGGGGCCAGACGGGAAGACCTACGCCGGGCGACGGATCACGCTGTTCCGAGACGAGGGCGTGCAGTTCGGCGGGATCAAGGTCGGCGGGATCCGCATCTCGCACATGAGCCACATCGACCGCGACGTGACCATGGCCCTGACGGCGACGCGGGCGAAGCGGACACCGTTCACGGTCAAGCCGCTGCAGGCCGAGGTGGTGCAGCGCGCGGCTGCTGTGAGACCCACCGCGACCGGCGAGGAACTGACGCTCTCGCAGCGCGCCGACGCCTACGAGAAGCGCATCCGCGAGGCGCCCTCCACCGTGAAGCTCAAGGCCATCCGGGCGGCCGGCGAGAAGCTGCGCAGCGAGCTGGATCTGGGCGACCCTGAGCGGCTCGTGGAAATCGAGGGCCTCTGGAACGAGCATTACGCCGGTCTTGAGGCCGCCGAGAAGGCTGGCGAATGATGCGCGCCACGCCCAAGCAACTCGCGGACGCCCGCGCCATGCTCTCCGCCGACCGCAAGGCGCGCGCGGCCGAGCGGAAGACGCGGGTGGAGCACAAGGCCGACCCGGTGAAGGTGAACCGGGGACGGGTGCGGGATAACGGGTATCTGGCCTACCTACGGCGTCAGCCGTGCGAGGCCTGCGGGGCAGGCCACCGGGTCGAGGCCGCGCATATCCGCTCTGGCTACGCCGAAGCCGGTTGGCCGCCGACTGGGATGCAGGTCAAGCCATCTGATTTCCGCGCCCTGAGTCTCTGCGCGAGCTGTCATCGGGAAGGCCCCGACGCGCAGCACCGCGGCAACGAACGCCTCTGGTGGCAGGCCCGCGGGATCTACCCGCCGGAGCGCTGCGCCCAGGTCCGCGCCGACTTCCTGGCCGGCCGCGATCAAGGAGGCTCCCATGCCGCCGACTGAGTCGCTGGTCACGAGAAAAGAGCGAAACCGCCTTGCCTGCCAGCGCTACCGCGCGCGCAAAGCGGCACCCAAGGATCCGTTCGTGGACTTGCCCGGCGAACGCTGGCTGCCGTATCCGGGCTCTCCGGACAGATATGAGGTTAGCAACCTCGGGCGCGTCCGCACACGCGAAAGGGTTTCGCGCGTCAGGATTGGGCGTTTCGATGAACCCGAAAAACGGGTGGATCGGGTCGTTCAGGCGAAGCTGCGAAGGCAGTATGCCGATCGCGCTGATTACCTCTGTGTGGCTGTGGCCGGAACCGGAAAGCCCAGCCCAACACATCACGTCCACACGATGGTCTGCGAGACATTCCACGGGCCGCGCCCCGAAGGACGCCTAGCACTCCATCGGAACGATGTCCGTCACGACAATCGGGACGAGAATCTGCGCTGGGGCACGCCGGCGGAGAACGTGGCTGACGCTTGGCGGAACGGTTGTTTCGGCCGGCCCCACCCCAGCGATACCGACCCAAAATGGGCGCCGAGGTCGGGCCGCAGGCGCACCCGGAGCGCGGCATGAGGAACCCGGTCATCGAGGTGGCGGCGGACATGTTCAACGCCATCGCCGCGCTCAAGCTGAAGCGCCACACGCTGCGCTCCACCCCGGACGGCGTCGAGATTCACCAGCCGGGCCGGCCGACGCTGCTCCTGACCTACCGCGCCGCACACGACTACGCGGCCGAAGTCGAGGAGGCGTCGAACTCCTGATGCCCCGCACCGTCGCCCAGATCGAGCGCGCCCGCCGCAAGCAGGCCAAGCGCGACCTCCGCCAGCTCGAGGCCGCCTATGGCCCGATCGCCGAGAGGGTCGACTGCGGCGAGTGCGGCAAGCCGGCCGGCCTGGTCGACGGCCGCTTGGTCTATCCGCATCGCCCTGACCTTCACGCCAAGCACTTCTGGCGCTGCTGCGCCTGCCTGGCCTTCGTGGGCTGCCACCAGGGCACCAGCATCCCGCTCGGCACGCCGGCCGGGCCTGAGACCCAGGCCGCGCGCCGCGCCGCCCATGGCGCCTTCGACCCGCTCTGGGAACGGAAGATCCGCAAGGAGGGCGTCAGCAAGAAGCACGCGCGCGGCGCGGCGTACCGCTGGCTGGCCGAGCAGCTCGGGATCGAGCCCGCGAAGACGCACATCGGGATGATGGATGCCGCGACCGCCCGACGGGTCATCGAGGTGTGCGCGCCCTATCAGCAGAGGAGCGCGGCGTGATGCCTGACGCCTACACCCAAGCCCTCCCGACCCCGAACCTGACCGCGCAACTCGCGCGCGTCGAGGTCACCGGCCGATGGGTGGCCGCCAAGAAGCAGATCCTTTTGGAGCTGCTCCGGCGCAACGCCCTCACCCTCGAACAGGCCTGCGCCCGCTACGACCTCTCCGTCGAGGAGGTGGTGGCCTGGCGGGAGCGGGACGCGATGCACGGCCGAAAAGGCTTGGCCGCCACCAAACTTCAGGAGGTCGGCCGTGGATGATATCCGCCCCCAATTCACCCCCGGCTCCCGGGGTCACCACGCCCTGGCCTTTCTGTCCGCCCGCTGCGTCCAGGTGACGATGACGGACATGCGCTCGGCCTTGGGCGTCAATCCCGGGTCGAAGAAGGCGAAGAGCAAGCTGTGGCGGGCTTTGTTCGCCCTCGAGGAGAATGGCTTCCTCACTCGCGAAGCGCACCCCGACGAGCCCCGCTACTGCCTGACCGAAGCCGGACTTCATGCGCTCGTGGATCTCGACCAGGGCCTTGAGGTGTTCGGGTTGCCCTACCACGAGCGCAGCCGGCCGCCGCGGTGCGCGCCGTCGGTGCGCCTGTTTGCGAGGGCGGCGTGAAAGAGCGACCGATCCTCTTCTCGTCGGCGATGGTCCGCGCCCTGCTGGCCGGCACGAAGACGCAGACCCGTAGGGCGGTGAAGCCGCAGCCGGACTGGTTGCCCGAGGTCGGCTCGACGCGCCGCACGGACGGCCTGTTCTGGCCGATCGGCTCGCTGGGCCAGCAGTGCGGATCACCCCTTACGAAATGCCCCTACGGCGTCCCCGGCGACCGGCTGTGGGTTCGGGAGAGCGGCTTGGAGCATCGCCGAGTGCGTCTGTTCACCCACGATGCGACGCCCGGCCGCTGGTGGACAGACGAGGACGGGGGGCGTTACGGCGCAAGCTACAGCGATGCGATTACCCGCCAGATGTTGCTGCGCGATCACCGCGTTCGCCCCTCCATCCACATGCCCCGCTGGGCGTCGCGCATCACGCTCCAGGTCACCGACGTGCGGGTCGAGCGGCTGCAGGCGTGCTCGGAGGACGACGCTCGGGCCGAGGGCGCCCTTCACCCGTCCCTCGGCGAGTGGGTTGAAACCGGCCTTGGGTCTATCCCCCGGGACGGCTGCCCGGCCATCACCGCCTACGCAGGGCTTTGGGAGCAGATCAACGGCCCCGGCAGCTGGGCGGCCAATCCTTTCGTGTGGGCCATCTCGTTCGAAGTGGTGGCGGCGTGACCGATCACCCAGTTCCCGACGCCGCGCTCGACGCCGACATCTGCACGGTAGCCCAAAAGGGCGCAGGCCGCGATCGGCGGCTTGCCGTCGTGCGGACATGCTCATGCGGAAGCGCCTTCAGGCCTTGGGCCACCAACCCGGAACAGAGGTTTTGTTCGCGGCGCTGTTGGCTGAAGACGCAGCACACCCGTGAGCATCAGCAGGTGGCCGGGAAGGCTGCGGGGAAGATCCTGGCCGCGCGGCTGAGGGGGACGGGCTCGAAGCATCCCTACATAAAGCGGGACGGCCGCCACGAGCATCGCGTGGTCGCCGAGGAAACCCTGGGCCGGCCCCTACTGCCTGGCGAGCTCGTGCACCATCGTGACGAGCACGGGAAGAACAACGCCCCTACCAATCTGCAGGTGACGGACCGCCCGGAGCACGCCCGCATCCACTTCACCGGCTCCAAGCAATCGCCCGAGCACGTCCGGAAACGGGTCGAGAGCGCCCGGCGCACCAGGGCTGCCAACGCCGCTGCGAGGCAGCCCGCATGACCACACCGATTTCCACCGAGGTTCTCGCCAACCACACGGCCGTCCTCGGCAAGACCGGCAGCGGCAAAAGCTCAACCAGTCGCCTGGCCGTCGAGCAGGTGGTCGCCGCGGGCTATCGGGTTTGCATCATCGACGCCATCAAGTCGGACTGGTGGGGGATCACCTCCAGCGCCGACGGCAGGGCGCCCGGACTGCCCTTTACGATCATGGGTGGACCGCGCGGCCACGTCCCGCTAGCGGCCACCGCCGGCGCAGCTAT
This sequence comes from Phenylobacterium sp., assembly GCA_028291285.1. Next base: position 16,637 of record JAQGIJ010000144.1, read on the forward strand.
AGGGCGTCTCGTTGGTGAGGGCGCCCTGCCGCTGTCCATCGTGGATATGGCCGAGTTCGGGCCGGGCGATCACCAGCGCTTCTTCGTCGCCTTTGCCGATGCGCTTTGGAAGGCGATGACCGGCGTCCTCTACGTCGTGATCGAGGAGGCGCACGAGTTCGCGCCGAAAGAACGCGCCGGCCTGGGCAGCGAGAGCATGGCGATCCACTGGGCGAAGAAGCTCGCCACGGGCGGCCGGTCCAAGGGCATTCGGCTGATCGTCGCGACCCAGCGGGTGCAGGCGCTCCACAACGCCGTCCTCGGCAGCTGCGAGACCCTGATCGCCCACCGGCTCACGATGCCTGCCGACCAGAAGCCGGTGATCGACTGGCTCAAGGCCAACGTCGACAAGGGGACCGTGGAGGCGGTCGCGGGGTCCCTCTCCTCCCTGCCTACCGGCACAGGATGGCTTTGCTCTGGCGAGGCCAAAATCTTCGAGAAGGTCGCTTTCCCGAAGTTCGCCACCTTCGACAACACGGCCACGCCAACGAAAGATGCCGGTCTGGTCGATGTGCAGACGGCGCCCATAGACGCCGAGCAACTCCGCGCCCTGCTGGCTGAGGCGCTCCCACCTATGACCACGCCGGCGAAATCCGTCGAAATCCGTCAGGATCCGGCGAAAATCGCCGAGGCGGAGGCGCGCGGGTTCGAGCGAGGGCTGGCCGCGGGGCACTTGCAGGGATGGAAGGACGCGAAGCTCGATTCCGCTAAGTCGGTGCTGGCGCTAGGCGACACGCTGATGAAGGAGGCTGGTCGGCCGATCGACGCGCTGGCGTCGGCGAATTCCCCGATCCGTCAAGCAGCGACCGAAAAGTCAACTGGCGCACCGCCTGTCAAGCAACCGCCTGCGGCCGCCGCCAAGGCGCCAGCCGCAGGCGTCACCCCCTCGCAACAGCGGATCCTCAACGCGCTCGCCTGGTGGATCGTGCTCGGGGTCAGGGGCCCGACGAGCGAACAGGTCGGTTTCGTCGCCGGCTACGCCCCGGGTTCGGGCAATTTCAACAACCTCAAGGGCGGCCTGCGCTCGCTCGGGCTGATCGAGTATCCCGCCCCCGGGACTGTCGGGCTGACCGATGCGGGCATCGAGAAAGCCCAGGCGCCAGACAGCGCGACGCTGACGACGGCGCACTTCCACGCCCAGGTCCGCGCCAAGCTTTCCGGCCCGCAGCTGAAGCTCTTCGAGCCGATCCTGGCGGCCCATCCCGCGAGCCTTTCGACGGACGAGGTCGCCGCCGCCGCCGGTTATGCGGCCGGAAGCGGCAACTTCAACAACCTCCGCGGCTCGCTGCGGGCGATCGATCTCATCGACTACCCGACGCCCGGCCGTGTCCGCGCCACCGACTGGCTCTTTCCGGAGACCTGATTTGACCCGCACCGACATCATCAACCGCGCCCGCCTGATCGTCGCCGTCCAGCTCGGCCAGGCGGTCGGCTTCCTCTGCGCGAAGCTTGGCGTCGGCGAGGCGGCTTAGGTGTGGCTGTACGTGCCGGGCGCCTCAACTGCATCAGCCTCTGCACCGGAGCTCCGCGATGAATGCTGCGAAACAGGCTGCGGCTCTAGCGCGGTGGGCGGCTCACCCATGGGTCCCGTGTGCGGACAAGGAAACGCTGAGCCGCCTCTATGTTCAGGAAGTCAGGACGCAGAAGGAAATCGCGGAGCACCTCGGCGTAAGTCCCAAGGCGGTCGAAACCGCGATGCGGCGGTTCAACATCCCGCGCCGAACGGCTGCGAAGCGCAACCAGATCGGAACGGCCAGTCCGACCTGGAAGGGACCGGCGGCGGGCTACCAGGCGAAGCACCTGCGTGTGCAGACGCTGAGGGGCGCGCCGCAACAATGCGAACAATGCGGCACGAGGGATCCAGCCAAGACCTACGACTGGGCGAACCTGACCGGGAATTACGACGATCCGAACGACTTCGCCCGGATGTGCAGGAGTTGCCACCGGAAGTACGACAATGCCCGGAGGTAGCCTCAACTGCATCTCGCTCTGTACAGGCGGGGGCGGATTGGATCTCGGCGTCGAGCTGGCAATCCCAAGCGCTCGAGCAGTCTGTCTGGTGGAGAGGGAAGCCTTCGCCGTCGCTCACCTGGTCGACGCGATGCGAGCGGGTCTCCTGGCTCCGGCGGCTCTGTGGAGCGATGTCCGAACCTTCCGCGGCCGCCCATGGCGTGGCCTCGTGGATGGCGTCTTTGGCGGCATCCCCTGCCAGCCCCACAGTCTCGCCGGAAAGCGCCTCGGCGCCGACGACGAGCGGGACCTCTGGGCCGACGCCCGGCGGATCGTCGTGCAGTCCGGCGCCTGGTGGGTCCTCATCGAAAACGTCGAGGGCATGCTCACCAGCGGCGGCGGACAGCGCGTTTGGCGAGACCTGGGACGGCTTGGCTTTGCGCGTGAGGTCGGACTGTTCCGCGCGTCAGAGATCCGCGCAAGTCAGGGCCGCCCCCGGGTCTTCATCCTCGGTGTGGCCGACGGCCGCCACGGTCGACAGCCGGGCGGGCGCCAACATGACGGCCGGGCGATCGCCCGATGCGAAGCCCGCTCAGATCGGCATGACGCTGACCGACGCCATCCGGCTTTGGCCCACTCCGGCGGCGCGGGACTACCGGACCCCGAACAGCCAGGACAGCCAGGACAGGCGGAACGAGGGCTCGAGCCGAGGTCAACAGCTGCCGAACTTCGTCGCCCACCTGTGGTGCGCGCCGTCGGTGGCGAGCGCGACGGGCGGGCAGGTCAGCCGGGGCCAGGACCGGCAGGACGAGCTCCTGTTGGGCGGCCAGACGAGGGACCTCTCTTCCCGCCTGGGCCGGCGGACCTGGACGCCTGGCGAGCGCTCCTCGTGGGCAGACCTGATCTTGAACCCGCAGTTCGTCGAGGCGCTGATGGGTTGGCCGACCGGGTGGACCGCCTTCGCATGCTCGGCAACGGCGTTGTGCCGCTTCAAGCAGCGTATGCGCTCCGCACTCTCGCAACTCGTCTCGCCGCCCGCTCCGCCGGCGCAGCTTTCCTTGTTTCGTTGATGGAGGACGCTGCGGCATGATCGGCACAATCCGTTGCGGCACCTGCGGTTGCGACACCCCAGCGGCAACCCCCAGGAAGCTCTACTGCTCCGCGCTTTGCGGACAGCGCAGTCGAAAGCCTGGGCCACGAGTGAAGAACTGCCGGGGTTGCGGCGCCGCCTTCTCTGCTTCGGGGAAGGCTAACTGCAACCGGCAATATTGCTCGAAGCGCTGCGCCAAGGCAGCCCACGCCAGCCGCGTCGGAGATTGGTATCGCCAAAATCCGGACGCGTTCCGAAGACACCGCGAATCTCGGATTGAACGGAACCCGGACCACCATCGCGAGCACGGCCAAAAGCAGAGGACCGCCATCCTTGAGCTCCTCGGCGGCAAGTGCGCGGCCTGCGGCGCCGACAACCCGCACTGGCTTCACGTGGACTACGCGCCGGGCACGAGAGGGTCGCGGTATCGCCATCCTCGCCACTACGCCTTCGTGAAGGCGCACCGATCCGACTTCCGGATCCTCTGCGCCAATCACCACTACGAACTCACCCTCACGGGGAAGATCGATGGAACGGACATCGTCCAAGCCCCTGAGCTTGTTCGGCTGATGGTGGAAGCATGACCGTCGCCCGCTGCCCCACCTGCCGACAGCCGATGCCGGAGCCCGGCCGCGCCGTGCGCCGCTGCTACGACTGCCGCAAGCCCATCGGCCGCCACCACAAATGGACCTGGGAGCCGCGCGAGGGGGTGATCACCATCGTGCATCGCCATTGCGACAACCCCACCAGCTACCACCCGCCAGGCGAGGCGCCCGTCCCGCCATCGTCGCTGTTTGACGGAGAGGCCGCATGACCGCGCCCACCGATACCCCCGCCGTCTCCGAACGAGAGGGGCTTATCGAGCGGCTGCTGTCCATGCGCCGGGTTGGGAAATGGCCCGACGAGCTCGTTCCGCTGGAGCTTTGCCAGGAAGCCGCCGCCGCCCTCGCCTCCTCCGAGGCAGAGGTTAAGGCTCACACGGAATGGCGCGCACGACGTGAGGAGGAGATCGAGGGTCGCTTCCGCGAGCTGCTGGACGAAATCGGGCAGCTGACGAAGGAGCGGGACGAGGCGCGGGAGGGGGAAAGCCGCTGGCTGATCCGCATCCACAACATCCGGTACGCATCCGGCGTCGGGGCGAAGCCTATGCTGGCCGAACTGCCCGGCGCCATCGCCGCAAGAATCGAAGCCGCCGAAGCCAGAGCCACCCAGGCATGGAGAGAAGCCTACAATTACGCGGCGAAGCTCACCCAGGCGGAGAAGGGGCGGGACGATGCTCAGCAAGCCGCCCGCGCTCAATCCGTGGTGGAGAACAGGGAGCGGATCCGCGCCGATAAGGCGGCCGGGAAGCTCGCCGACGCCGAGGACCGCTACAACGTCCAGTTCAAAGCTGCGGCGGACGCCCTCGTCAGCGCTGAAGCCGCCGAAGCCTCGCTCTCCCGCCTGAAGGCAGACGTCGTGGCGGTGCTGGAGCGCGCTCTCGGAGGTCGGCGGCGCAACTGGATCACCGTCTGGTGTGACGATCTCGCCGCCCTGCTCGCCACGCTCAAGGAGGCGGGGAGCGACCCAGGCCGCCCTGTGCCGCCACACGGGAGCGGCCCATGATGGCGTCTTCCGACCGCACGCCCCCTGGCTTCCGCCGCACCGATCCCGACGAGACGCTGGGGCGCTTGCTCTACCGAGAGCGCGCCGATGCAGAGGCGCGGATGCGAATCTCCCTCGCGCGTCAAGTGAAGCTCAAGGAGGCGGGGAGCCATGGCTGAGCCGTTCTTCTGCCCGGTCTGCGAGCTGACGCACCCCCACCACCATGAGCAGCGCACGGCGCCGAACGGCGATCTGCGCGAGGTGATCATCCACCACCCCGAAGATCCGCGCGCCGAGGTGCGCGAACCGGACACCGGCGAAGTGATCTTCCCCGCAGTGAAGGGGCCCCTGCGCGTGATCGAGGGCGGCAAGGCCACTGAGCCCAAGGACTCTCCCCATGAAGGATGAAACCTCGATCCCGATCCGGTCCGGCGGGGAGCTCGATACTGCCTCCCCCATGACCGATAAGGCGCATTTGGAGGCCGTCAGCGAGGCCGCCGAGTCGTTCATTCATGCCTGCGAAGCGGCGCTAGCGGCCGGCCTTCAGCTCGACATCGATTACGAGCGCAACGACGACGAACCTCCGCGGCTCGACATTGAAGTTTGCCGGTTCATTGGCCGCCGGGTCGTGACGAAAGCGAAGGTTCCCAATGACCGGTAGCCCCGCCTCCCTGCGCGCCGCCACGATCGACGCCCCCACCTTCGCTCGGATCCGCTCCGCACTGGACGCCGCGGGCTTCGCCGAGGACGTCACCTGGTCCGAGGAGCTCCAGCCGCCCGCGAGCGCCGAGGACTTCGCGCTGGAGGCAATCTTCGTGATCTGCAACTCGGGCATGAAGAACACGGTGGCGCGGGGGATCTACGAGCGGGTCAGGTCCGAGATGGAGGACGGGGGCCGCGCCTTTGAGGCCTTCAAGCATCCCGGCAAGGCGGCGGCCATAGATGCGATCTGGGACCGTCGCTTCGTGCTCTACGAGACCTTCATGGCGCAGACCAGCGACGATCTGCGCCTGTCATTCTGCGAGTCCCTTCCCTGGATCGGCGGCATCACGAAGTTTCACCTCGCCAAGAACTTCGGCGTCGATGTCGCCAAGCCCGACGTCCACCTCCAGCGGCTCGCGGATCGGGAGGGCGTGACGGCCCAGGCACTGTGCGAGCGGCTCGCCTGCGCGACCGGCCTACGCGCCGCCACCGTCGACGTGGTCCTCTGGCGCGCCTGCGCGGAGGGGATCATCAACTCCAGGACGGGCGAGGTGCGGGCGCCATGATTTCCGCCGTCCAATCGCTCGGCCCTGTGACGGAGGCCCGCTTCGCAGAGGCCTTCGCTCACGCTGCCGTTGTGGGTAAGTCCGTCGCGGCCGACCTGCTCGGGCTTGACGAGAAGACGGTGGACACCCTCACTTCGGCGAAGATCCTCCGCTCCGTGCCAAAGGGCGCCAAGCACCGCGGCTACACCGAGCGGGATCTGCGCGCCTTTCTGATCGACAGCCCTGAGATCCCATGCCCTGCGCCGGAACCGAGACCGCGGCCAAAGAGCGCCCCAATGGGGAACCTGCGCGTCGTGAACTTCTCCGAGCGCCGGCGCGGCCACAGGTAGGCGCATGAGCGTCTACCAGCCGAAGAACTCGCGGATCTGGCACTACGACTTCGTCATCCAGCGCCAGCGGTACTGCGGCTCAACGGGCGTCCTGAATCGCCGCGCGGCCGAGGAGGTCGAGCGCAAGAAACGCCGGGAGGCCGCGCTGGGCGAGCTCGGCGAGGTGGCGCGCCTTACGCTGGACGCCGCCTGCGGCCGCTACTGGGACGAGGTGGGCAAGCGCCGCGGTGACGCGCAGGACGTAGAGCGGCGCCTCGACGTGGTCCTGCAGCTGTTCGGGAAGGCCACGCCGCTCGGCGACATCACCCAGGACAAGGTTGCGGCGGCCATCGAGAAGCGCCGCGGCATGACCTTCAAAAAGGGCAAGGACCGCAAGGACGCGCAGGGCCGCACCGTCAAGGCCAAGGAATATGCCCTGTCGGACAGCACGGTGAACCGAGACGTCATCGAGACGCTTCGGCCGGTGCTCAACCGCGCCCGAACCCATTGGACCGCGAAGGGCAAGCACGGCCTGCCGGACATTGACTGGCGCGAGCTGCACCTGAAGGAGCCGCGCGCGCTCAGCCGGATCTACAGCCCGGCCCAGCGCGCAGCCTGGCTGGCGGCCTGCGCGGACGACCTCGACCTCGCCCTCGACATGATCCTGACCTACGGCCTTCGGTTCGGGGAGATCTTCTTCGCGCCCGACCAGCTGAATCTCGATCCGGACGAGCCGACACTGACGCTGCAGAAGGGCCGGAAGAAGGATGTCATCCTCTACCTTCCCCTTCGCCAGGATCACGCTCGGCGCCTGGCCGCGCGCCACAGCCGCGGCGTCGAGGCCGGTCTGCCGCACCTCTGGTATTATCAGGCCGGCAAGAAGCTGAAGGCCTTCACGCCCAGCCAGGTCGAGTACCGGATCAGCAAGGCGGCCGACACGGCCGGGATCGGCGGCGGCCGGCGGATCCATGGCGGGCGCCACCATGCCGGGTCCACCATCCTGAAGAAGACCAAGAACCTGAAGATGGTTCAGGGGCTCCTCGGGCACGCCACAATCGCCAGCTCGCAGCGTTACGCGCACGTGCTGATGGAGGACCTGCGCGCGGTGCTGGATGACGAGGTTCCCCGGAATAGTCCCGAAGTGGCCGCCGGCGGCGACAAAGCGGCCGACGCTAAGTGACTGGTGTGCCTCACGAATTCTGCCATTCAGCCCCGGGAGCCTCTTCGGTTTTGTAAACCGAAGGTCGGGGGTTCGAGTCCCTCATCCGGCACCACCTATCCTCCTGATCCAGCGGGAGATTTCGCACCCATCCGAACCCGTAGGCGACGCGGCGGACCCGGAACGAACCGGAAAAATCCCCGAAGGGGCCCGCTAGAAGTCCCGGGACTTTCCCGAAGCGATGTTCTCAGGACGTTCTCGCAGTCCCGAAGCAGCGGCGCTAAGCTCGGCCCATGGAAAAGGGCAGGCGCTACAGTGTAAGGGCGATCCGGGTGGTGGGCGACATTGCCTTCGTCACCCTCACCAAGGGATATGAGGCGGTCATAGACGCCGCGGATGTGCCTCTCGTAAGCGGCCGGAACTGGTACGCCCAGATCGCAGCGGGCACCGTTTATGCGGCGCGGTCCGAGATGATCCATGGGCGGCAACGGTGCGTGCTCATGCACCGCGTGATCATTGGCGCTCCCTCCGATCACGAAGTCGATCACCGCGATCTCAACGGCCTGAACAACCGCCGGCGCAACCTTCGCATAGCCTCACGCCAGCAGAACCTGGCCAATCGGGGAAAGCTCCGCAACAACACCTCCGGTCGGAAGGGCGTGCGCCAGCACGGCAGGGGGTGGATAGCGGAGATCGAGGCGAACGGAGCCCGGTACTATCTCGGTCGCTTCACGACGATCGATCAGGCGTCAGCTGCCTACCACGGGGCCGCGGTCGTGCTGTTTGGGCAGTTCGCGCGGGCGGCCTGATGGGCTCCCACACCCCGATCGGCGTCATGAGATGGATGAGCACCCTGGGCGCCATGAAGGCCGAAGGTACGCGCGTGCTCCGGACCTGCCCCGCCTGCGGCTGCCACGGTCACGTCGACGTGGACCATATGACCGAGCTGCTGGGCGGCGGCGACATGACGCTCTGGGACTGCAGACCGCCCTGCCCGCTCTGCGGCAAGCTCATGCACCACATGGCCTCGCCGGGGCCCGGGTCGATCTTCCGTCCGCTGCTCAGCGCCCAGCCCGATCCGGAGTGCCTGCCGCCTGAGGCCTGGCTGCCGGGTTGGTTGGGGCGTCGGTGAGTGAACTATCCGGGATTTCCGGATGGTTGCGCTTGTCCCTCGCCGGCGCCTCCCATCTACCCGTCGTGAAGCTCTCCACCCGCTACATCCCGTTCTCGATCGATCTCGCCGACATCAGATGGTCCGGCGACTGGTCGGTGCTGGATGGCGAGCTTTGCGTCGGATCGGCGTACGGGTGCGCCAAGCGGCCGCTCGGGCGGCGCAAGCCAGACCTGCTGGCGCGGGACATGCTGGTGGAGATCCTTTGCGCCCGCCTGGTTCAATGCGAGGAGCGACGCGCCCATGCGTGACGAGCTGCGGCCCTACGTCGGCCAGCGCGAGGGGGGCGATCCCGAGGATGAGGCGGCCCATTTCTACGAGTGCCGCGCCTGCCAGCAGCCGGTGGACATGCGCGACCTAGCCGCGGTCTTCCATCACGAGGAGCCTGGGCACGAGCCGCTGCCGGTGGAGGACGCTGAGCGGCTGCTGCGGATCTCTGAGCAACTGCGGGCGGCGCTGAAGGGCGGCTAGACCCGGCCGCCTTCGCCGCCGCCTCCGGCAAGGATGATCCGCACCAGCGTCCGCGTCCACGTTTCGAGTTTCTCGCCGCTATCTTGCGCCTCGGCCTCCGTCATGCCGGCGCCAAGCCCGGCCTCGTAGCCGACATCGCGAGCCGCCGCCTATCCGGCCTCGCGCTCGGCGGGCGGCTTCTGCAGCACCTTGTCTGCAATCCGTTGGACCAGGCCCATCAACTCGTCGACCATCGCCGGGTCAGCTTTGGGTGTCGTCATGGCGCGAGCATATGCGAGCAGCGTAAACGAAAAAGGGCCGCCGCTCCGGTGAGGGAGCGACGGCCCAAGGTTGCCGACAGTCAGGGAGAGGCCCGTCGGGATCAGGTCATTTGCAGCCGGCGTTCGCCGCGCGGAGCTCGGACAAGCGGGCGTCCCGCTGATCGCGGCCGGCCAGGAGCAGCTTGACCCGCTCGAACAGGTCGGCCGCCTGCCGCAGCGCGTCGGCCGTGTCGGCGAACGTCGGATCCGGACCCGGATCGACCGAACAGCGTACCGCCACCGGGACCTCGACCCTCTGCACGACCACCTTCGGCTCAGGGCCTTGGGAGGTGGCGCAGGCGGCTAGGAATAGGATCGGAATAATTTGCGCCGCCTTTGACAGCCTCATCGGGCGACCTCCGGATCGTCGCGCATCCAGTCGGGCAACTCGACCATCGGTCGGGTCTGGCCGGCGAGGCTGTGGGTGCAGTCGCCGAGGAATTGCACCATGCCGTCGGCGATGAACGTGTGGCAGATCAGTTTTTGCCGCTCGCCGGCCGCGTCGCGTATGGGCCGGGAGATGTCCCGCTCCCCGTCCGCGCCGATCTCGTATGCGATCCCCGTGGTGAGCACCGAAGGCGTGAACGTCGGTCGATCATAGTCGTCGTTAAAGCCCCATGCGCCCGAGCCTTTGACGCGGACGCCATGAACGCCCCGACAGCCCTCGCACCAGAAGCTGAGGCCGACCTGCCCCTCGTGCTCCCGCAGCCTGAAGAAGCGGCTCACCATCATCGTCCGGCCTCCTGAAGGATCATCCGATCAGCCGCGACGCACAGGTCCGGCCCCGCAGGCTTGGCGGACAGGATCTCCCCCGCCCTCGCCCGCAGGCCTGACGCCACAGGGCGCGCCGCCTGGGTCGCCTTCTGGCTGGCGGCTACTCTGGCGCGGCTTTCACGGCCGAGCGCCTCCACCGCCTCGTTCTGAACCGTGACCGCGGCCCGCAAGGTCGAGGTGTTGGCTCGGCACTGCGCGAGGCCCCGCCGGTCTGTGGCGCCGGCGGCGATAGCCTTCTCCACCCGGGTCGCCAGGCTATCCGGCAGATCGAAGCCGACCGTCCAGAACAGCACCTTGGTGTGCAGGCCCAGGGGAGGATGCCGGTCCCAGGCGATCGGGCCCGCCGCCCCCAGGATCAGCAGGAAGATCGCCCCCAGCAAGGGCAGGATCATGCGGTCCATTCGGGAACTCCATCAGGAGGGCGCGCAGGGGAAAGGTGGCCATCTGC
>JAQGIJ010000160.1 GCA_028291285.1 Phenylobacterium sp.
ACGTCGCCGATTTCCGCGAGCGGCTCTGCGCCGCCGCCGAGCGGCTGTTCGCGGCCAAGGGGCTGGACGGCGTCACCATGCGTCAGCTCGCCGCCGAGCTCGGCGTCTCGCCGATGACGCCCTACCGTTACTTCCGCGACAAGAACGAGATCCTGGCCGCCGTCCGGGCCGCCGGCTACCAGCGCTTCGCCGAGATCCTCGAGCGTGTGCGGGACACCGATCGCAGCCCGCGTGCGCGCGGCGCGGCGGCGGCCGAGGCCTACATCAGGTTCGCCTTCGAGAACCCCGACACCTACAAGCTGATGTTCGACTTCGACCAGCCGGACGAGGAGGCCTATCCCGCGCTGGTGGCCGCCACCCGGCGCGCCGGGGCGCAGATGAGCGGCTGGGTTGAGGATCTCGTGGCCTCCGGCGACCTGGCCGGCGATCCGGTGCAGATCGGCCGTATGTTCTGGGCCGCGGCGCACGGCGCGGTGGTGCTGGAGATGGCCGGCCGTCTCCCCAAGGGCGGCGCCCGCGAGCTGCACCAGGCCATGGCGTCGGCCCTGGCGCGCGGCCTGCGGCCGGTTTGAGGCGCCCCGCGCTTCATTCCGCCCTCCGCTGCGCGTCGACGGCTTTGTCCGCGCGGCGCCGCTTGGGTAGGATGGCGCTCCAGGGAGAGCAACATGGCCGAGCCCACACCGTTTGAAGTCCGCTGGTCCGAGGCCGAGGTGGCGGCGGTGCTGGAGCGGGTCCGCAGCTATCCCTGGCCGCCGGCGCCCGAGGTCGAGGACGGCTGGGACTACGGCTGCGACGCCGGCTACCTGCGCGAGCTCTGCGCGTACTGGACCGACGGCTATGACTGGCGAGGCGCCATCGCCGACCTCAACCGCTTCCCGCAGTTCACGGCCCGGATCGAGGACTTCGACCTGCATTTCGTGCACGTGGTCGGCGAGGCCGGTGGCCGGCGGCCGCTGATCGTCACCCACGGCTGGCCGGGCTCGCACTACGAGTTCTGGCAGGTGATCGAGAAGCTCGCCTTCCCGAGCCGCTTCGGGGGCGAGGCCGCAGACGCCTTCGACCTGGTGGTCCCGTCGCTGCCGGGGTTCGGCTTCTCCTCCAAGCCGCGGCGGCCGGTCGGCCAGCGGACCACCGCCCGGCTGTTCGACGCGCTCATGCGACAGGTGCTGGGATACGACCGTTATCTCGCCCAGGGCGGCGACTGGGGCGCGCTGGTGACCGGCTGGCTGGGCTTCGACCACGCCGATCATGTCCGCGGCATCCACCTGAACATGCTGGGGCTGCGCGTTCCGAACGCGGCGCCCCTGGCGGCCGAGGCCGCCTGGGTGAAGCGCCAGCGGGCGGCCGTGGCCAGGCTGGGCGCCTACCAGCGCCTGCAGATGTCCAAGCCGCAGTCGCTGGCCTGGCTGGCGGCCGGCAATCCGGTTGGCCAGGCGGCCTGGATCGTCGAGCGGTTCCACGACTGGTCCGACCTCAGCGCCCGCCCGTTCGAGGCGGTGTTCCCGAAGAACCGGCTGCTCACCAACGTCATGCTCTACGTGATGACCGGCAGCTTCACGACCGGCGCCTGGTACTACCGTGGCCTCATCGAGGAGGGCGGCGCGAGCCTCGAGCCCGGCCAGCGCGTCGAGGTTCCCACGGGGTTCGCCGGCTTCCCCGGCGAGCCGCTGGCGGCGCCGCCGCCCCGCGCCGTCGTCGAGCGGGCGTACAACCTGGTGCGCTGGACCGAGATGCCGCGGGGCGGCCATTTCGCGGCGATGGAGGAGCCGGATCTCTTCGTGGACGACCTGCGCGCCTGGGCTAAAGAGCTTGGATGAACGCCCGCTACGACTTCGCGTCCGACAACACCGCCCCTGCCGCGCCCGAAGCTATGGCCGCGATCCTGGAAGCCAACCGGGGATTCACCTCCGGCTACGGGAGCGATGCGGTGAGCGCCCGGGCGGCGGAGCTGGTGCGGGGCCTGCTCGACGTGGACGCCGAGGTGCGGTTCGTCGCCTCCGGTACGGCGGCCAACGCCATCTCGGTGGCCGCCCTCGCCCGGCCGTTCGAGGCGGTGCTGGCGCACGAGCACGCCCACATCTGCACCGACGAGGCCGGGGCGCCAGGCTATTTCGGCCAGGGCATGGGCCTGATAGGCCTGCCGGGCGCGTCGGGCCGCATCGATCCGGCGGCGCTGGCGAGCGCCCTCGAGGCCCCCGAAGTCTCCTACCACCAGCCGGCGGCGGCGCTCTCGGTGACCAACGCCACCGAGTACGGCACGGTCTATACGGCGGGCGAGCTGGAACGGCTGATCGCGCCGGTGAAGGCGAAGGGCTACGGCGTGCACCTGGACGGGGCGCGGATCGCCAACGCCGCGGCCGCCGGCTTCGACCTGACGGCGATCAAGGGGCTGGGCGTCGACCTTTTCGTGCTCGGCGGGGCCAAGGCCGGCATGCCACCCACCGAGGCGCTGGTGATCCTGAACCCCAAGCTCGCGCGGCGGATCGACCCGCGGCTGAAGCAGGCCGGCCAGCTGCCCTCGAAGGGCCGGTTCTACGCCGCGCCCTTCATCGGCATGCTCCAGGACGGGGCCCTCACCCGCCACGCCGCCCACGCCAACGCCATGGCGCGGAAGCTGGCGCAGGCGATGCCCTTCAAGGTCGCCCACCCGGTCGAGGCCAATGCGGTCTTCGTCGAGATGGAGGAGCCCGCCCTGGAACGCCTGCACGCCAGCGGCTGGTTCGCCTACCGCTTCCTCGACGGCACGGTCCGCTTCGTCTGCTCGTGGGCGACCACCGAGGCGGCGGTGGACGAGGTCCTGGAGACGCTGAAGGGTTTGGTCTGAGCGGCCGCCGCTACTGCAGCGTCCGGCCGATGGCGTAGAAGCGCTCGGCGCGGCGCTTGCGCAGCTCATCGGCGGAGAGGCCCTCCAGCGCGGCGAGCTCCTCTTCCAGCGCGTCGCCCACCGCCTGCATGACGCCGGCGCGGTCGGAATGGGCGCCGCCGACCGGCTCCGGCACGATGCGGTCGACGATCTTCATGGCCAGCAGGTCCTGGGCGGTGATCTTCATCGCCTTGGCCGCGTCCGCGCCGGTGCGCGCGCCGCGCCAGAGGATGGAGTTGGCGCCTTCCGGCGCGATCACCGAATAGATGGCGTGCTCCAGGATCAGCACCCGGTTCGCACCCGCAATGGCGATGGCGCCGCCGGAGCCGCCCTCTCCGGTGATGATGGCGACGTTGGGCGCGCCCAGCATCAGGCACTTCTCCGTCGAGCGGGCGATCGCCTCGGCGACGCCGCGCTCCTCGGAGGCCACGCCCGGATAGGCGCCGGCGGTGTCGATGAAGCTCACCACCGGAAGGCCGAAGCGCTCGGCGAGCTCCATCAGCCGCACCGCCTTGCGGTAGCCCTCCGGCCGCGCATAGCCGAAGTTGTGCTTCACCCGGGTGGCGGTGTCGCGGCCCTTCTCCTGGCCCAGGATGACGACCGGCCGGCCGCGGAAGCGGCCCAGCCCGCCCATCAGCGCCTGGTCGTCGCCGAACACCCGGTCGCCGTGCAGCTCGATGAACGCCTCGATCAGGTCGGCGGCGTAGTCGATGAAGTGCGGCCGGTCCGGATGGCGGGCGACCTGGGTCTTCTGCCAGGCGTCGAGGCGGCTATAGGCCTGGCGGCGCATCTGCTGGGCGCGGGCCCGCAGGCTCTCGATCTCGGCCTCGAACACGCCGGGGCCGGCGGTCTCCGAGAGCCTGGAGAGCTCCTCGATCTTGGCTTCGAGCTCGGCGATCGGCCGCTCGAACTCGAGGTAATGCACGGCCATCCGAGGGGGTCGCTCCAAGCGCTTCGCGAAGCGGCGGAAATTAGGCGCGAAGGCTCAAGCTCACAAGAGCAGGCTGCGCCGCAGCCTTGCAGGCCTGCAACCTCTGGCGACCGCCGGTCGTTAGACGCCGCGGAGGTCGAGCCGGGCCCGTTATTCCGATCGGGGGGCCGGAGGCGGACCAGGCCCGTCCCACGGCCGCGCGGACCCTGCCCTGACAAGCTGCCGCGCTCGAGGAGAAATCGGAGTAAGACTGATGAACGCCGTTTTGAAGATGACGATGGCCTCGGCGCTGGCGCTCGCAACCGCCGCGCCCGTGGCCGCCCAGACCTATAATCCCTACCCCTACGGAAGCCAATATCGCCCCACGGACGCCTACCAGCAACAGCAGCAGGATTACGACCAGCAGCGCTCGCAGTACGAGGCCCAGCGGGACGTCTATCACGCCCGCACCGCCGACTATCAGGCCGCGCGCGCCGACTACGAACGCCGCCGCGCCGACTGGGAAGCCGCCCGCGCCGACTATGACGCCCGCTACGGCTATGGCGCCTATATTCGCGTCTACGGCCCTGCGCCGGTGTGGGATGACAGCCGCTGGAGCTCCGCGGCCCCGGCTAGGGGCTACGGCCCGGCCCCGTATGCGGGCTCCTATGGCGCGAACACCGCCTACGCGGCGCCCGTCCGCTGCAACAACAACAGCGCCGTGACCGCCGGGGTCATCGGCGCGCTCGCCGGCGGCGTGCTGGGGAACAGCGTCTCTCGCGGCGGCGGCCGCACCGGCGGCACCGTGCTGGGCGCCCTGGTGGGCGGCGGCGTCGGCGCGGCGGTGGGCCACGCCCACGACGTGCAGAAGTGCGACCAGCGCGGCGCCTACTACAGCTACAACGACACCGTTCCCTACCGCGTGTCGAACGACGTCTACCGCGACGATCGCGCCAGCGACTACACCCGTCGCGGCTGCCGCCTGGCCCCGGCCCCGGTGAACGACAGCGAGTACCGCTACGTCCGCGTCTGCCCCGACCCGGACGGCCGTTACCGCGTCACCGGCTGAAGCCTCTGAACTACGGAAGCCGCCCCCCGCCGGGCGGCTTCTCCTTCTCCGCCTAGCGCTTCTTCGCCAGCGGGTGCTTGGTCTCGACGACCTCGCGCAGGCGCTCGCTGGCGACGTGGGTGTAGATCTGGGTGGTGGCGATGTCGGCGTGGCCGAGCAGGGTCTGCACGACGCGCAGGTCGGCGCCGCCCTCCAGCAGGTGGGTGGCGAAGGCGTGGCGCAGGACGTGCGGGCTGACGCGCGCCGGGTCGATGCCGGCGCCGGCGGCGGCCTCGTCGAGCAGCTGCGCGAACCGGCGGGGCGTCAGCCGACCGCCCGCGCCGCGCGAGGGGAAGAGCCACGGATTGGCCTTATCGCCCTTGACCAGGAACTGCGGCCGGACCTGCAGATAGACCTTCACCGCGGCCCGCGCGGCGGCGTTCAGGGGCGCCAGCCGCTCCTTGCCGCCCTTGCCCTTGACGATCAGGTAGGCCGGGTCGCGCGCCAGCGCCGCCAGCGTCAGGCCCGTCAGCTCGGAGATCCGCAGGCCGGAGGCGTATGCGAGCTCGACCATGCAGGCGAGCCGCAGGCCCTGGCCGCCGTAGCGGGCGCCGGCCGCGACGATCAGCCGGTCCATCTCCTCGCGGCTCAGCACCTTGGGCAGCGAGCGGCCCTTCTTCGGCGC
>JAQGIJ010000001.1 GCA_028291285.1 Phenylobacterium sp.
TGTCCTCGACCGGGTCGTCGTGCCGGCGCAGCGCCTTCAGCGCCTTGCGATAGCCGATGGCGAAGATCCAGGTCGAGAGCCGGCTCTGCCCGTTGTAGCTGTCCGGCCGGTTCCACACGACGAGGAGGGTGTCGTTCAGCACCTCCTCGACCATTTGCGGCCGGTGTATCAGGTTGGTCAGGAAGCGGGTCAAACGTGGGTGGTACCTCCGGTAGAGGCTTTCGAACGCCCGCAGGTCACGCGCGCGGATACGCGCGATCAGCTGCGCCTCGTCCTGCGGCCCCGGCGCGCCTGGCGCCGTCATTCGTCCATCCGCCACGGCTTCGCCGTCCAATGCTCAGCCCCTCGCTTCGCAGGGCCTTAGTCCCCGCCCGTGCCCCGATGGTTCAAACACCGCAGGCCTGGATCATGTGGGGGCTGGGGGAGCTTAGCACGAGACGGGCGGGACCCCCGGAGGCGTGAAACGTCCGCCGGCCGGCCGACGGGCTCAGCGGGCGAGCAGCTGGTCGGCCCGGCTGTTGAGCTTGGTGATCAGCGCCTTGGCTCCGCCGCTCCCCAGGGTGGAGGCGTATTCCGAGCGTTGTCCCAGGAGCGAGCTGACTGCGCCGTTGTAATAGACGTCGATGACCTTCCAGGCGCCGCCGGACTGGCGCATCCGGTAGGTGAGGTTGGTCGTCCCCGACGAGGGCGAGATCAGCTGGGTGTGCACCAGCTTGTCGACGCCGCGGGTCTCCACCGGGCCGGAGACGAAGCGCTCGCCGGCGTAGCCGTCGAAATTGTGCGCGTAAGTGGCGACCGTCATGCGGCTGAAGGCCTGCACCAGGGCCGCCTGCTCGGCCGGGGTCAGTTTCGACCAGCTGGAGCCCACGGCGAAGCGGGTCATCGCCGGCAGGTCGAACGTCCGGCGGATCACCGGCTCGAGCCGCCCGTACCGGCCCTTCGGCCCCAGGCGCTTGGCGTCCTTCATGACGCTCAGCAGGGCATCGTCGAATTGCTGGATCTGCGCGGCGGCCGGATCGGCCGCTTGGGCGTGGACGGCCGGCGGCGCGGCGGCGGCGGCGAGAAGGATGACGAGGCCGGCGGGGGTTCGGCGCATGGGGTTCAGTCTGTGGTGACGAGCTCGGCTTGCACAACGCGGACGATGTCCGCGGCGTTCAGCCCAGCCTCGCCGTATTGCTTCTGCTGGTCGTCGTGATCCTGGAACGCGTCGGGCAGGGTGAGCGTGCGCACCTTGAGGCCCCGCCGCATGAGGTCGCGATTGACGAGGAACTCCAGGACGCGGCTGCCGAAGCCGCCGACGGAGCCCTCCTCCACGGTGATCAGCATCCGGTGCCCGCGGGCGAGCCGGCGGACCAGATCCTCGTCCATCGGCTTGACGAACCGCGCGTCGGCGACGGTCGCGGAGATCCCCTGGGCCTGCAGCTGCTCGGCCGCGGCGAGCGCCGCCTTCAGCCGCGTTCCGACGCTCAGGATGGCCACGTCGCGCCCCTCCCGCACGATGCGCCCCTTGCCGATGGGCAGGACCTCGCCGCGGGCGGGAAGCTCCACCCCGACGCCTTCGCCGCGCGGGTAGCGGAAGGCGATCGGGCCGGCGTCATAGGCCGCGGCGGTCGCCACCATGTGCACGAGCTCGGCCTCGTCGGCCGCCGCCATCACCACGAAGCCGGGCAGGCAGCTCAGGTAGGCCAGGTCGAAGGCGCCAGCGTGGGTCGCCCCGTCGGCGCCCACCAGGCCGGCGCGGTCGATGGCGAACCGCACGGGCAGCTTCTGGATCGCCACGTCGTGCACCACCTGGTCGTAGGCGCGCTGCAGGAAGGTCGAGTAGATCGCGCAGAACGGCTTGAAGCCTTCGGTGGCGAGGCCGGCGGCGAAGGTCACGGCATGCTGTTCGGCGATGCCGACGTCGAACATGCGCTCGGGGAACCGCTTGCCGAACAGGTCCAGGCCCGTGCCGGAGGGCATTGCCCCGGTTATGGCGACGATCTTGTCGTCACGCGCCGCCTCTTCGCCCAGCGCATCGGCGAAGACGCGGGTGTAGCTCGGGGCGTTGGCCTTGGAGGCGGACTGCACGCCGGTGGCGACGTCGAACCGGCTGACGGCGTGCAGCTTGTCGGCCGCCACCGCCGCCGGCGCGTAGCCGTGGCCCTTCTCGGTGACCAGGTGCAGCAGGACGGGCTTGCCGAAATCGTTGTCGCGCAGATTCTCGAGCACCGGCAGCAGGTGGTCGAGGTCGTGGCCGTCGAGCGGGCCGACGTAGAGGAAGCCCAGCTCCTCGAACAGCGTCCCGCCGCTGACCATGCCGCGGGCGTATTCCTCCGCCCGGCTGGCGGCGGTCTGCAGCGTCCGCGGCAGGTGTTCGGCCAGGCCCTTGCCGAGCGCGCGGAGGTTCTTGTAGCTGCGCGAGGAGATCAGCCGCGCGAGATGTTGGCTGAGCGCCCCAACCGGCGGGGCGATCGACATGTCGTTGTCGTTGAGGATCACCAGCAGCTGGCTCTTCAGCGCGCCGGCGTTGTTCATCGCCTCGTAGGCCATGCCGGCGCTCATGGCGCCATCGCCGATCACGGCGATCACCCGGTTGTCGCCCCCGGCGAGGTCGCGCCCGACCGCCATCCCGAGACCCGCGGAGATCGAGGTCGAGGAGTGGGCGGCGCCGAACGGGTCGTAGTCGCTCTCGCTGCGGCGGGTGAAGCCGGAGAGGCCGCCGCCCTGGCGCAGGGTGCGGATCCGGTCGCGCCGGCCGGTGAGGATCTTGTGCGGATAGGCCTGGTGGCCGACGTCCCAGATCACCCGGTCGCGCGGGGTGTCGAACACGTAGTGCAGGGCCACGGTCAGCTCGACCACGCCCAGGCCCGCGCCCAGGTGGCCGCCGGTCATCGAGACGGCGTCGATCAATTCGCTGCGCAACTCGTCGGCGATCTGCTGCAGGCAGCTTCGGTCGAATTGCCGAAGGTGCTCGGGCAACAGGATCTGATCCAGCAGCGGACTGTAAACGCTCATGAAGTCCTCACCACCTTGAGGTGTGGTCGACGCCAAGGTCATTCAGTTGCGCCGATCGAGCAAGAAGAAGGGCAGTTCACGGAGGAGCTCGGCCGTGGGGCCATAGGACGACAGCGCCTCGCCGGCGCGCGCGGCCAGAGCCTCGGCCTCGGCGCGCGCGCGCTCGGGGCCCCAGAGCGAGACGAGCGTGGCCTTGCCCTGCGCCTGGTCCTTGGCCACCTGCTTGCCGGCCGTCTCGGCGCTGCCCAGGACGTCGATGAGGTCGTCGCCGATCTGGAAGGCCAGCCCCAGTTCCCGCGCATAGGTCGTCATCCGCTGCATCTCGTCGGGGCCTGCGCCGCCGAGGATGCCGCCGGCGCAGCAGGAGAACTCGAACAGCGCGCCGGTCTTGCGCCGCTGCAGGTCGATGACCTGCTCGACGGTGAGCTCATGGTGCGGTGCGTCGATGTCGATCATCTGGCCGCCGACCATCCCCTCGCTGCCGGCGGCCCGCGCCAGCGCGCCGACGAGCTCGGCCCGGTGCTCCGCCTTGGGATCGGTCTTCGGGTCGGCGAGGATCTCGAACGCCACGGTGAGCAGGGCGTCGCCGGCGAGGATCGCCGTCGCCTCGTCGAACTGGCGGTGCGTCGTGGGATTGCCCCGGCGCAGGTCGTCGTCGTCCATCGCCGGGAGATCGTCGTGCACCAGGGAATAGGTGTGCAGCGCCTCGATCGCCGCGCCGGCGCGCAAGGCGCGTTCGCGCGGGACGCCGAACAGCTCGGCGCAATGCACGGTCAGGAACGGCCGCAGCCGCTTGCCGCCGGCGAACACCGCATAGCGCATCGCCTCCTGCACGCGGGCGTGGCCGCCGCTCGGCCGCGGCAGCAGCGCGTCCAGGGCGGCCTCGACCTCCCGCGCGGTCGCGCTCAGCGCTTCGCGCAGGCGCTGGCCGGCCGCCGCTTCCCCGCGCTCGCCACGGCTCTCCGCATTCCCGCCCTCCAGAACGACCATGCGCTACTCCGCCGCTTCGAGGGCCGCCTGGGCCTCTTGGGCCTGGATCTCGGCGGCGCGGGCCTCCACCAGGCCGACGATGTGCTCGACCATGTGTTCGTTGTCCATCTTGTGGTCGGGCTTGCCGGCGACATAGACCATGCCCGCGCCCTTGCCGCCGCCGGTAAAGCCGAGGTCGGTCATCAGGGCCTCGCCCGGCCCGTTCACCACGCAGCCGATGATCGACAGGCTCATCGGTGTCGAGATGTGCGCCAGCCGCTGCTCCAGCGCCTCCACGGTCTGAATGACGTTGAAGCCCTGCCGCGCGCAGGAGGGGCAGGCGATGATGTTGACGCCGCGGTGGCGCAGGCCCAGCGACTTCAGGATGTCGAAGCCGACCTTGATCTCCTCCTCCGGCTCGGCGGCGAGGCTGACGCGGATGGTGTCGCCGATCCCGGCCCAGAGCAGGCTGCCGATGCCGATCGAGGACTTCACCGTGCCGGTGCGCAGGGCCCCGGCCTCGGTGACGCCCAGGTGCAGCGGGCAGTCGATGGCCTCGGCCAGCATCTGGTAGGCGGCCACGGTCATGAACGGGTCGGAGGCCTTCACGCTGATCTTGAACTCGTGGAAGTCGTGGTCCTGCAGGATGCGGGCGTGGCTGAGCGCGCTCTCCACCATGGCCTGCGGGCACGGCTCGCCGTAGCGCTCCAGGAGCTCGCGCTCCAGCGACCCGGCGTTGACCCCGATGCGCATCGAGCAGCCGTGGTCGCGGGCGGCCTGGATCACCTCGCGCACCCGGTCGGGCGAGCCGATGTTGCCGGGGTTGATGCGCAGGCAGGCCGCGCCGGCCTTGGCCGCCTCGATGCCGCGCCGGTAGTGGAAGTGGATGTCGGCGACCAGCGGGACCTTGGCGGCCTTGGCGATGGTGCGGAAGGCGGCGGTGGAGTCCTCGTCGGGGCAGGAGACCCGGACGATGTCGGCGCCGGCCTCCTCCAGCCGGCGGATCTGCTCGATGGTGGCGGCCGCGTCGGAGGTCAGCGTGTTGGTCATCGACTGCACCGTGATCGGCGCATCCCCGCCCACCTCGACGGAACCCACCCGGATCTTGCGCGAGACGCGCCGCTGGATCGCGCGCCAGGGGCGCAGGTGGGTGTGGTCTTGCGGGCTCGTGGCGGGGGCGGTCATGACGGGCGGCAAAATAGAGCCTGCGGCGCGAAAGCCCAAGCTTCACGGCTGCATTTACCCTCCCGCCGCTTCGCGGGGGACGTCGAAATCAGCCGCCGGCGAGGCCGCTGACGCTGGCCTGGGCGGCGGGCAGCACACCCTTGGACTGGCCGGCGACGAACACCTGGAAGGCGTTGGGGTCGGTGACGTTGAAGGTCAGGCCGTCGACCTGCGGCGCGCGGAAGGCTTCGCCCGGGGCCAGCTGGCGGGCGAAGTAGAGTGAGCCGTCGACGCCGCGGACCATCAGCGAGGCGGACTTCAGCGCCTGCACGGTCACCAGCGAGCGCTCGTTCGCCGGCGCGCCGAAGATGGCGCCCTTGGGGGTGAAGCTGGGAGCGAGCTGGGCCGTGGGCGGTGGATCGGTGACCTGGTCGAGCGCCTTTGGCTTGCCCTGCAGGCTGATGCGCCCGTCGTCGGTCAGGGCGGCGTCGGAGAGTCCGGGCGTCTCGTAGGCCGGCGGCGTGGTGGATTCCACCGGCGCCGGCAAGGGCGCGCCGAGGACGATCGGACCGGGCTTGGCGCCGGCGAGCGCCCTGGCCGCGGCGAGATCGGACGCGGTCGGCGGCGGCGGCGCATCCTCGGTCATGGCGCGCCGGCCGATGTTCCACAGGAAGATGGCGGCGATGATCATGCAGGCGCCGGCCACCAGCGAGGTGAACCTCGGGTCGCGGGTGTCTTGCACCCCCAGCGGCTCGCGCAGGGGCTCGTCCAGCACCGGCTCGTCCGCGCGGAAGCGGTCGGCGGCGGCGTCCGGGTCGACGCCCAGGGCCGTGGCGTAGGCGCGGATGTAGCCGATCGTGAAGGGCCGCGAGGGCAGCAGCTCCAGCCGCAGGTCCTCGATGGCGGCCAGATAGCTGGCGCGCACCCGGGTGACCTCGGCGAGCTCCTCGAGCGACAGGCCCTGGTGCTCGCGCACCGCCTTCAGCGCCTGGCCGATGTCGGCGCCGCTCTGCAGGGTGGGGGGCGGGCGATCGGCGTGCGAGCCCCCGCCGCCGTTTCCGGCTGCAAGGTTCAGCTCGCTGATCCCGCCAGTATCGAGCGGCATGGCTAACGGCGCCCCTGATCTATCGTCACCCCGGCCGTGACGCGACGGCTCGCGGCTCGAAAGACTTACACCTGATTGGATTAAGCTTTCGGTAACATGGCCTTATCGAGGCGGCCAATGCGGTGTTCGGTCACGTCGCGCCGATTATTGTTCACACCGCCAGGTAGATCTTCCGCGCCAGGGTCTCGATCTCGTTGCGGACCGAACCTGCGGCCCCCTTCAACAGGGCCGAAACCCCGCGCCGCGCCGCCTCGCGGTCGCAGGAGAGCACCATCTGCTTCACCGGGCCGATGCCGGCGGGCGGCATGGAGAGGCGCTCGAAGCCCAGCGCCACCAGGGTGAAGGCCTCCAGCGGCCGGCCGGCCATTTCGCCGCAGACGCTGACCGGGGTGCCGGTCTCGGCGCAGGCCCGCTGAATGGTCTCCAGCGCCCGCAGCGCCGGCGGCGAAAGCGGATCGTAGCGGTCCGAGACCCTCGGGTTCCCGCGGTCGGCGGCGAACATGTACTGCATCAGGTCGTTGGTGCCGACGGAGACGAAGTCGGTCATCGGCAGCAGGGCGTCGAGGTGCCAGACCAGCGACGGCGCCTCGATCATGGCGCCGACGTCGAGCCTGGACGGCGCCTTGCGCCCACGGCGGAGCGCCCAGGCCACCTCGTGGTCGACGAGCGCGCGGGCGGCGCGGAACTCGTCGACGCTGGCCACCAGCGGGAACATGATCCTGAGCGGCCGGCCGCGGGCGGCCGCGATCAGGGCCCGCAGCTGCAGGCGCAGCAGGGCCGGGCGGTCGAGGCCCATGCGGATGGCCCGCCAGCCGAGCGCCGGGTTCTCCTCCCGCTCCGCCTCCAGGTAGGGCAGCACCTTGTCGCCGCCGAGATCCAGGGTGCGGAAGGTCACCGGCCGCTCGCCGGCCGCGTCCATCACCCGCTCGTAGAGCGCGGTCTGGGCGTTGAAGCGCGGCATCTCCTCGGCGACCATGAACTGGAACTCGGTGCGGAACA
>JAQGIJ010000203.1 GCA_028291285.1 Phenylobacterium sp.
TCCTGTTCCTGCTGCTGGGCCTGCAGGTGCTGGTGGTGCCGTTCGACCTGCGCCTCGCCGGCCTCTGGGCCGCGGCCGTGGCCCTGGTGCTGGCGGCCCGCTTCGCCGTCGTCCTGCCCTGGGGCGCATACTTCTGGGTCCGCGAGCGGGAGCGGCACGCCGGCCTGATTCTCGGCTGGGGCGGGCTGCACGGGGCGCTGTCGCTGGCCATGGCGCTCAGCGTGCCGCGCGGACCGGCGCAGCCGCTGATCCTGTCGACCACCTTCGCCGTGGTGATCTTCTCGGTGGTGGTCCAGGGCCTGACCTTCGGCCGCGCGGCCGCCTGGGTCAGCGCCGCGCAGCGCCGGCCGGGAAGCTAGGCCCCGACGGCGTCGAACAGCCCCGCCTGGTAGTCGCGGATCGCCTGGATGATCTCCTCGCGGGTGTTCATCACGAAGGGGCCCTGGGCGACGACCGGCTCGCCGATCGGGGCAGCGTGGCCGAACAGCAGGACGGCGTCCTCCTCGGCGACGATCTCCACCGTGTCTCCCTCCAGGTCGAGCTGGACTAGGTTCCAGGGGGCCACCGCCACGCCGTCCACGGTCGCGGCGCCGCGGACCAGGTAGAGGAAGACGTTGCGGCCGGCCAGCGAGCCGAAGCCCACCCGTCCGCCGGCCTTCAGATCGACGGTGGTCATGAACACCCCGGTCAGCGACTGGATCGGGCCGGTCTGGCCGCCCCAGCTGCCGGAGATCAGGTGCAGGCTGGCCCGGTCCTTGTCGGCCACCAGCGTCGGGATCTCCTCGCGCTGGACGCCCTGGTAGCGCGGCGGGGTCATCTTCAGCCGGGACGGCAGGTTGACCCACAGCTGCAGGATCTCCAGCGGCCCGCCGGCGCGCATGAAGTCTTCCGGCGACAGCTCGGCGTGGACCAGGCCGGCGCCGGCGGTCATCCACTGCACCCCGCCGGCGCGGATGATGCTTTCGTTGCCGGCGGAATCCCGGTGGGCGAGCTCGCCCTCGAGGATGAAGGTCACCGTCTCGAAGCCGCGGTGCGGGTGCGGGCCGAACGGCAGCCCGCAGTTGCCCGGCGGATAGGTCTGCGGGCCGTGGTGGTTGAGGAACAGGAAGGGATCGATCTGCTCCGCCTGCGGCCCGGGCAGCGGGCGGCGCGTGGCGAGGTCGCCGATGTCGTCGCGATAGGCGGGGTGCTGCGCGATCACGGCCTTGACGGGCATGGACCTCTCCTTCAAGCAGGTGGCCCGAACACAGGGGACCCAACACAGGGGAACGCGCGGCGGTGCGTCGGGCGCCGCGCGAGAGCGCCGAATCGGCGCACCCGCGTCTATTTGCAAGCAGGCAATCCTTCGCCCGCTATGCTAGCGACTCAGCCCGTGGGGGGCTTTGAGAGGTTCAATGTCGGTCAACGTGAAAGCCGCCGGTCTGGAGACGGACATCGAGCGGTCGATCATGGCCAGCCTTACGGCCGCCGAGGCCCGCGCCCGGCCCTACACGAACTGGCGCCTGGAGAATCTGTTTCCCGAGCCCGTCGCCCGTTCCCTGGCGGACCTGCCGTTCGCGCCGACCGACTTAGCCGGCGTCTCCGGGCGGCGCGAGCTGCACAATGACGACCGCCGCTACTTCGCCGGCGAGGTGCTGGCCGACTACGCCGTGGCGCGCCGGGTGGCCGACGCCTTCCAGTCGCCGCGGGTGGCGCGCGCCTTCGCCCGCAAGACCGGCGCCGAGCTCGCCGGCACGTATCTGCGCGTCGAATACGCCCTCGACCTCGACGGCTTCTGGCTGGAGCCGCACACCGACCTCGGCGTCAAGGCGCTGACCCTGCTGATCCAGCTTCCGGACGAGGGCCAGGCGGAGCTCGGCACCGACCTCTACGAGACGCCCAGCGTCTGGTGCGACCGCGCCGCCTTCGACTGGAACGGCGCGCTGCTCTTCGTGCCCTCCGACAGGACCTGGCACGGCTTCGAGCCGCGCCCGATCGCAGGCGTCCGCCGCTCGGTGATCGTCAACTACGTCACCGAGGACTGGCGCGCCCGCGAACAGCTCGCCTTCCCGAGCCAGCCCCTCGACCTGCCCTAGCCGGCCACGAGCCGCGCGTCAGCTCCCGGCCGCCCGCGGCCGGGCGAGCACGGCGCCCACGGCGGCGATGCGCTCGGCCTCGCGGTAAGCGGGCTTCTCCAGCTCCTCGCCGAACACGTCCGGATCGAGCTCGCGGTAGCTGAGCCGCGCGCCCGCGGCCTCCGCCAGCTCGCTCAGCGCGCCGCGCACCGGGTCGCGCCCGCCGTGCAGGATTGCGCTGCCGGTGTAGAGCAGGAACCGACCGCCGGGGGCGAGCTTGCCCAGCGCGTCCCTGGCCCAGTTCAGCGACGTCCGCGCGCCCAGCAGGTCGCCGCCGTCCTGGTAGGTCTGCTTCGGATCGCCGGCGATGTAGGGCGGGTTCGCCAGGATCAGGTCGAGACCCTCCGGCAGGCCGTCCAGGTCAGGCGCCTGCACCGTCTCCAGCGGCACGCCGGCGTGGGCCGCGTTGACCCGCGTCAGGCGCAGCGCCTTGGGATTGACGTCGCTCAGCAGCACCTGGGCGCGTCCGCGCCCGGCCGCGGCGGTGAGC
>JAQGIJ010000224.1 GCA_028291285.1 Phenylobacterium sp.
ACCACCTCCGTGACCGTGGCGTCGGTCTCCAGGTGTTCCTTCAGCCAGGAGAGGGTGAACTTCATCGGTCTCTCTCCGTCAGCTCAGGCCGGTGGCGGGGTTGGGCGCGGCGAAGGCTGAGAAGCCGTAGTGGGCGAGCCAGCGGACGTCGGCGGCGTAGGTGTCGCGCAGGTCCGGCATGCCGTATTTCAGCATCCCCAGCCGGTCGACGCCGAGCCCAAAGGCGAAGCCCTGCCATTCGTCGGGATCGAGGCCGCAGTTCTGGAGCACCTTGGGGTGCACCATCCCGCCGCCGAGGATCTCCAGCCAGTCGGAGCCCTCGCCGATCCTCACCACCCCGCCGGAGCGGTCGCACTGCACGTCCATCTCGCAGCTGGGCTCGGTGAAGGGGAAGTGGTGGGGGCGGAAGCGGGTGACCACGCTCTCGGTCTCGAAGAACCGGCGGGTGAAGGTGTCGAGCGTCCACTTCAGGTGGCCCATGTGGATCGCCCGGTCGATCACCAAGCCCTCCAGCTGGTGGAACATCGGCGTGTGCGTGGCGTCGCTATCGGAGCGGTAGACGCGGCCGGGGATCATCACGCGGATCGGCGGCGCCTGGCCGCTGGCGATCCAGGCGGGGAGCTTCTGGTTGTCCGGCCGCATCACCCGGATCTGCACCGGGCTGGTGTGGGTGCGCAGGAGCTTGCGCTCGCCCTTGTCGTCTTCCGGCAGCCAGAAGGTGTCGTGCATCTCCCGCGCCGGGTGCTTGGGCGGGAAGTTCAGCGCGGTGAAGTTATGGAAGTCGTCCTCGATGTCGGGGCCTTCCGCCAGGCCGAAGCCCATGTCGGCGAAGATGGCGATCATCTCGTCCATCACCTGCATGGTCGGGTGCACGCGCCCGCGGCGCTCGGGCGGGGCCGGCAGGGTCAGGTCGACACGCTCGGCGGCCAGGCGCGCGTCCAGCTCGGCGGCCTCCAGCTCGGCCTTGCGCGCGGCGATGGCGGCGCCCACCCGGTCGCGCAGCCCGTTGATCTGCGGGCCCCGCTCGCGGCGCTCCTCGGGGCTGATCTGGCCCAGGGTCTTGAGCAACTCGGAGATCGAGCCGGACTTGCCGAGCGCGGCGACGCGCACGGCGTCCAGGGCGGCGAGGTCGGCCGCGCCAGAGATGCGGCCGCAGATCTCGGCTTCCAGTTGGGAGAGGTCGGTCATGACGGCGGTTGCTCTAGAGCAGGATGGCGGGAAGGGGAACCAGGGGGGTGCTGCTGCGGCGGCGGACAGCAAAAAGCCCTCCGGCGGTTCGGCCGGAGGGCTCCTGGAAAACCTGGGATCGGAACCCGGGCTTAAGCCAGCGCGGCGCGAACCTTGTCGGCGATGGCCTTGAAGCCGACCGGATCCTTGCCCGCGATGTCCGCCAGCACCTTGCGGTCCATCTCGATCCCGGCCTTCTCGAGGCCGTGGATAAAGATGGAGTAGGTGAAGCCTTCCAGGCGCGCCGCAGCGTTGATCCGCTGGATCCACAGCGCGCGGAAGCTGCGCTTGCGAACCTTGCGGTCGCGGTAGGCATACTGGCCGGCCCGGTCCACGGCCGCCTTGGCGGTGCGGATGGTGTTCTTGCGGCGCCCGTAGAAGCCCTTGGCTTGCTCCAGGACCTTCTTGTGCTTTGCGTGGGCGGTGACGCCCCTCTTCACGCGTGCCATCGGTCAGGGCTCCTTAAAGGCCGTACGGGAGGAAGATCTTGATGATCTTGGCGTCGGCCTCGCTCATCACCTTCGTCCCGCGGTTCTGACGGATGTACTTGGCGTTGTGGCTGATCAGGCGGTGCCGCTTGCCGGCGACGCCGGCCTTCAGCTTGCCCGACGCCGTCATCTTGAAGCGCTTCTTGGCGCCCGACTTCGTCTTCAGTTTGGGCATTTCACGTCGGAGCCTTGAAGCTCCGTCCTCTGAGCGCGTTGTCGAACCGCCCTGGCATGCCTTTTGGCCAGGCGGCTCCGAAGGGCGTGGCTGATACGCGAAACCCCGGCCTAATGCAAGGCGAGGGGGTCGGCGGCGGCGGTCTGCGGCTTCGGCAGCCGGCCCACGCGCCGGGCCGCGGCCAGCGCCAGCCAGATGGCCGGGGCGGTGACCAGCGCGCCCTGCAGGAACGGCCCGTCGATGGTCAGGTGCGAGAAGGTCAGGCTCGCGCAGAACGGCCCGGTGACCCGCGCCAGCGCGCCGGCGGCGTTGTTGAGTCCCAGGATCTGGCCCTGCCGGTGCGGGTCGGCCGCGCGGGTGATCAGGGCGCCCACGTTGGGGAAGGCCACCGACTGGCCAACGGCGATGCAGCACATCAGCGCGATGGTCGCCGGCGCGCCGGGCGAGAGCGGCTGCAGGGCCGCGGCCAGCATGGTGATGGCCATGCCCACGGCCAGCATGGGCCCCTCGCCGAAGCGCTCGGAGAGACGCGCGGTCAGGGTCATCTGGGTGATCGCCGCGGCCACGCCGACGAAGGCGAAGCAGACCCCCACCTCCCGCGGGCCCCAGCCGAACTTGGCCTGACCCCACAAGCCGAAGGTGCTCTCGATGCCGGTGAAGGCGAAGCCTACCAGGAAGGTCAGCAGGATCAGCCGGCTGAGCGCCGGGCTCGAGACCACCTCGCCCAACGCCGCCCAGCGGTTCGGCCGGTGGCTGGCGCCCAGGTAGCGCACCCGGCTCTCGCGGATGAAGAGGGTGATGGAAAGCGCCGAGGCCGCCGAGAGGCCGGCGGCGATGAACAGCGGGATGCGAAAGCCCACCGGCCCCGCGCTCGGATGGGCGAAGATCCCGCCGATGGTCGGCCCGACGATCAGGCCCACGTTCCAGGCCGCCGCCAGGTAGCTGAAGATCCGGGTCCGCCGCTCCGGCGGGGTGACGTCGGCGATATAGCCCTGCACCACCGCCCCGTTGCCGCTGGTGAGGCCGCCCACCAGGCGCATGGCGAAGGCGGCCCAGACGTTGGGCGCGTGCGCCAGCGCCAGGTAGAGCAGGCAGTTGCCGGCGATGGTGGAGATCAGGATCGGCTTGCGGCCATAGCGGTCGGAGAGCCGGCCCCAGAACGGCTCGCCGAAGAAGGAGCCCACCGAATAGGCCGAGAAGATCAGCGCGATCTGCCAGGCGGGCGCGTGAAACGACTTGGCGTAGAAGGGCAGCAGCGGGACGATGATCCCGAAGCCCATCATGTTGATGAAGACGACGGCGATCAGCGACGCCGCCGCCAGACCGGGCGCGCGCGACGCCGCCGCCGCGGGCGCGATCTCGGACATCCGTTGGACCTAAGCCCAGCCGGGCAGGGCGGCAAGCTGACGTAGGGTGGGGCCCATCTGCCGCAGCAAAATGCTCCCCGCCCACCCACTGTCATCCCGGAACGCCGCGCCAGCGGCGGGTCGGGGACTATCAACACGGGGCGCATTCGCGATGCGGTGGCGCTGCCGCTTCCTCTTGGGAGCCGCAGAGTTCATGGGTCCCGGCCTTCGCTCCGCGAAACCGGGATGACAGATCTTTGAGGCGGCCGTCGCGAACTCAGCGGGCGTGCGCGCTCAGCGCGGCGCCAGGATCATGATCATCTGGCGGCCTTCCATGCGCGGCTCGTACTCGACCTTGGCCAT
>JAQGIJ010000241.1 GCA_028291285.1 Phenylobacterium sp.
ACCGCGCTCAGCGCCTACACCCTGGCGGACAACGTCGAGGACCTCGTCTACACCGGCGTCGGCGCCTTCAAGGGCACCGGTAACGCCAGCGACAACCTGATCGTCGGCGGCGCCGGCAACGACACTCTCGACGGCGGGCTCGGCGCCGACACGCTGCAGGGCGGGGCCGGCAACGACACCTATATGGTCGCCAATGCCGGCGACGTCGCCAGCGAGGCGGATCCCAACACGGGCGCCGACGCAGGCGGCGTGGACACCATCAAGACCACCCTCAGCTATACGCTCGCGAGCGGGAGCTTCATCGAGAACCTGACCTTCAACAACACCGACCCGAACGTCGGCTTCCAGGGCGTCGGCAACGAGTTGGCCAACCTGATCACGGGCGGCCCCGGGAACGACACGCTTAGCGGCGGTCTCGACAGCCTCAAGGACACCCTCAAACGCGGCGCAGGCGACGACACCTATACGGTCTTCGTCAAC
Source organism: Phenylobacterium sp. (assembly GCA_028291285.1). Next base: position 481 of record JAQGIJ010000241.1, read on the forward strand.
GATGGGGTGACGGAGGATGTGGGGGCCGGACACGACCGAGTGCAGACGGCGCTCGACACCTACAGCCTGTCCGTCAACGTCGAGGATCTCGTCTATACGGGCGCCGGCGCCTTCAGGGGATCAGGCAACGCGAGCGACAACCTGATCATCGGCGGCGTCGGAAACGACACGATCGATGGCGGGCTCGGAGCCGACACCCTTCGAGGGGGCGCCGGTGATGACTCCTATGTGGTCGACAATGTCGGCGACGTGGTCAGCGAGACCGACCCGCTCAGCGGATCTGACACCGGCGGCCTGGATACGGTCAAGACCACGCTGAGCAGCTACACGCTGGGGAGCTATATCGAGAAACTGCAATATATCGGCACGACGGGCGGGTTCGCCGGAACCGGCAACGAGCTCGACAATACGATCACCGGCGGGACGGGCGACGACATTCTGCATGGCGCGGCCGGTGTTGACTCGATTAAGGGCGGCGATGGCGCCGACCAGATCTACGGCGACGATGGCGCCGACAAGCTCTATGGCGAGAATGGAGCGGACACGCTGGTGGGCGGGGCCGGCGCCGACACGCTGACCGGCGGGGCGGATGCGGACCAGTTTCAGTTCACCGGGGCCGTGCTCAACAGCAAGGACACGATCTCTGATTTCACCCAAGGGGTGGACAAGATCGGCATCCTGGCCTCGGGCTTCGATCCGTCCCTGGCGCCGGGCCTGCTAGATCCGGCGTGGTTCGTGGCCGGGACGAGCGCGACCTCCATCGGCCACGGAGAGTTCGTCTACACCAGCAGCACCAAGACGCTCTTCTGGGACGCGGATGGCCAGGGCGGAGCCGCGGGCGTTCCGATTGCGGTCTTTTCCACCGCCGTCAACCTGCAGGCCTCGGATTTCATCCTGAACTGAGACGGTATGAGCCCAGGGCGGGTGGCTCTGATCGCTTGGCTGAGGGGGTGATGCCGGTGAACGGCTCCTGCCGATCCGGCTTGCGATCATCCGCGCAACTTGTCGTGCCATGCGCTCGCGGATTTGTCCGATGACAACCCCGACGCGCGACCGGCGTGTTACCGCCAACGTCTTTGCCGGTGGGAGCGCGCTACGTCCGCCTGATCCTGCGTCAGCGGGACGAGCGATCTCTCAAGCACCACTTCAAAGCCGGAGGCCAGATCATGACCGTTGGCACGAATGGCGATGACCTGCTCGCCGGTGGGAGCGGAAACGAGACAATCGACGGATTGGCTGGGAACGACACGGTCAGCTACGCCACGGCCGGCACGGGCGTCGTCGCCAATCTCGGCAGCGGGATCGTCGCCTATGCGCCGCGGATCATGCCTCTGGGCGACTCGATCACCTACGGATCCCCCCTTGCCAAGACCATCGGCGGCTATCGGGGACCTCTCTGGAACGATGCGACGGCCGGCAATCTCGTAATCAACTTCGTGGGTTCGCAGTCTGCAGGGCAGTTCCCGGATCCCGATAACGAGGGCCATCCCGGCTATACCATCAATCAGATCGACGCCGGGGTCAGCTCCTGGTTTGCGGCGAGCCGGCCCGACATCGTGCTGCTGATCATCGGCACGAACGACACGACCCACAACCCGACTCCCGCGGACATCGCCGCGAAGCTCTCCCATCTCATCGACGACATCGCCGCCCAGCCAAACGCGCCCAAGCTGTTGGTCGGCCCGATCCCGCCGATGGTGGACGAGCCGGCCGACCGTGTGGCGCTGGCGCAGGGGTACAATGCGCTCATCCCGGATCTGGTCGCGCAAAAGGTGGCCGCCGGCGTCGACGTCACCTACGTCGACATGAGCGACCTGACGCCGGCCTATATCACCCCCCCGCCGGTGCGCGGCGCCCGTCTCCATCCAAATGCGAGCGGCTATCAGAAGATCGCTGACGACTGGTACCGGGCGCTGCAAACCCTGGGCGTCGACAACGGCACGATCACGGGGACGCCCCGCGACCATCTCGTCTCGATCGAGAACCTCGAAGGCTCAGTCTACAGGGACGTGCTCACAGGGGATGCAGGCCCGAACCAGCTCTCTGGGTTGGCGGGCGATGACATCCTCGACGGCGCAGGCGGCGCCGACACCTTGATCGGCGGCCAGGGCAACGACGTCTATGTGGTCGACAACCCGGGCGATCAGGTGATCGAGATCACCGGCGAGGGGTCCGACACGGTCAAGACCACGCTCGCCAGCTTTACGCTCGGGACCGGGAGCAACATCGAGCACCTGACGTTCATCGGCGCCGGCCCCTTCGCGGGGACCGGCAACGAACTGGCGAACAGCATCATAGGCGGAGACGGGAACGACACGCTCGACGGGGGCGCCGGAAAGGACACGCTCATCGGCGGTCTCGGGGACGACCGGCTCATCGGCGGCGCCACCTCGGATCAGATGGAGGGCGGGCCGGGGAACGACACCTACGTCGTCGACAGCTCGGGCGATGTTGTCGTCGAGACGCTCAGCCGGGCGAATGGGGGCGGGATCGACACCGTCGAAAGCTCGCAAACCTTCACCCTCGGGGCCAACGTCGAGAACCTGACCCTCACCGGTACGGTGAGCGTCAACGGCACGGGGAATGCCGACGACAACGTGATCATCGGCAATGGTCGCGCCAATATCCTCGACGGCCAGCTCGGCGACGACACCATCTGGGGCGGCGCCGGCGCCGATACGGTCACGGGCGGCGGCGGCGCCGATACCTTCCTGGCCTCGAGCGCAGGCGAGCTGAACGGCGACCTGATCACCGATTACGCCGATGGCGATCGGATCGTCCTCAAGCAAAGCCTGGCGAGCGGCGCAAATGTGCTGCTCGATACGAGCGGCGCGAATGCCCTCCTGAAGATCGACGGGGACAACAACGGCCTATTCGAGACTGTTCTCACGCTGCAAGGATCCCTCTCGGGTCAGCTCCACATCACGAGCGGCTACGGTTTCGACAACAACGTAATTACAATTTCGACCACCTCGCTCAGCCTGGCGGCGACCGACGCCGTCAAGGCCGAGGGAAACAGCGGCTCAACCGCCTTCACCTTCACCGTCACTCGCTCCGGCGACCTCTCCGGCGCCACCACCGCCGACTGGGCCGTGACCGGCTCCGGCGCAGCCCCGGCCGACGCCGCCGATTTCAGTGGCGGCCTGCCCTCCGGCCACGTCAGCTTCGCCGCCGGCGAAAGCTCGACGGACATCACCGCCAACGTCGCCGGCGACACGCTGTTCGAACCCGACGAGGGCTT
>JAQGIJ010000245.1 GCA_028291285.1 Phenylobacterium sp.
CAGATGGCGAGCCCCAGGCCGGTGCCGCCGAAGCGGCGGGTGCTGGAGGTGTCGACCTGGGCGAATTTTTCGAAGATGTCGCCCAGCCGGTCCGGCGGGATGCCGACCCCGGTGTCGGCGACCTCGAAGGCGACGTGGTCCGCCGCCGGCGTCACGCGCACGGCGATGCGGCCGGCGTCGGTGAACTTCACCGCATTGGCCGCAAGGTTGGAGAGCACCTGGCGCAGCCGCAGCCCGTCGCCGCGGCGGCGGCCGGCGGCCTCGGCGTCGATCTCGATGGCGAATCCGACCCCCTTCTGGGCGGCGAGCATCACGAAGGGCTCGCAGGCGGCGGAGACGGTCGCGGCGAGGTCGAAGTCGGCGTCGTCGATGTCCATCTGGCCGGCTTCGATCTTGGACAGGTCGAGGATGCTGTTCAGCACGCCCAGCAGGGCCTCGCCGGACTGGCGGATCACCGCCAGGCGTGCGGCCTGGGTCTCGTCGGTGGCGCTGAGCGCCATCACCTGGGCCATGCCGAGCACCCCGTTCAGCGGGGTGCGGATCTCGTGGCTCATGTTGGCGAGGAATTCGCTCTTGGCGCGGTTGGCCGATTCCGCCGCCTCGCGCGCCAGCTCCAGCGCCGCCTCCCGCCTGAGGATCCCCTCGGCCATGCGGTTGAAGGTGTGGCCAAGGCCGGCGATCTCGTCGCGGCCGCTCACCGCGACCTGCACCTCCTCGCCGCGTTCGAGCCGCTCGGCCGCAGCGCTCAGCGCCCGGATCGGCCGGGTCACCTCCAGCGCCAGCATCCAGCCGCCGCAGGCCACCAGGCCGAGCCCCGCCGCGCCGAACAGCAGCACCAGCGCCAGCAGGCCCTGGTAAGGCGCCAGCGCCGCGGACATGGGATAGCGCAGGACCAGGGCGGCGTGAGCGGGCCCCAGCGTCCGCAGCGGCCGCACCACCTCGATCCAGGGACCGATCTTGTGCGCCTGCGGCCGGGCGGAAGGGCCGGCCTTCAGCACCGCGGCGGCGTGCGCCAGCTCGGGCTGCGACAAGCCGCCGGCCCCGCTGGTCCAGCGGCCGTCGGCCGACTGCACCAGGACCTGCGGCTCGAAGGCGATCGGCGAGAGGCGGACGAGCGCGGCCATCTCCTGGGCGTCGAGGCGGGAGGCGAAGACCACCTCGCCAACGGGCGTCGGCGCCAGGACCGGGGCGGAGACCGCCTGGTAGGGGCCGTCGGCGAGCACCAGCACGCCGGAGTCGCCTTCCCCGTCGGCGGTCCAGCTGAAGCCGAGGGCGCTCGCGCCGGCGCCGGCGCTGGCCAGGACCGTGCCGTCGGCGTCGACCACGACGCCACGGTGCGCGCCCAGCCGGCGGCGAAGGTTCTCCAGCGCCGAGCCGATGGTGGCGCGCTCGCGCGTGGCGACGGCGGCGCGGAAGCCGAAGTCGTGGGCGAGCAGGCTGGCGCTGGTCTCCAGCTGGTCGGTGCGGAGCTGCCACATGCGGTCGAAGACCACGGCGTCGGCGGCGAGCTCGTGGCTCACCACCCGCTCGGCGTTGCGCTCCACCGAGGCGTAGACCGCCGACATGATGCCACAGAGGACGAAGGCGAAGAGGGCCAGCGAATAGGCGGTGAGCTTGGTCCGCAGGCGCCGGAACTGCGGGCCGCGCGCGGCGAGCGCCGCCGGCCGGCCGGCCGGCAGGGCCTGCGCCTCGTGGTGCTCCGTTGTCTGGTCCGGGGCCGGCACGTGGTTGATCTGCATTCGCTTTTCGGTCAGGCCCCATTGTGGCGGCGGATGTTCTAACACCGTCTGAAGACCGAGGATCTTTGACGCCGTCCCCGGCGCCGAGGTTCGCCGACCCACGGCGCGTCGGCGAACCGCTCAGGTGACCGCCCGGTGACACAGGCGTGGTGAAGATTTCACGCGTGCAGCCCAATATTCAGGCCGAAACAAAGTTGGCCGGATGCGTAGGGGCGGCAATAACAAGCCGCTTGTGGCGGAGACGGGATGATGGTTGTTGCGCGGAGCCCGCTAGGGCCTCCTCCTCACACCAGCTCAAGACGCTCCATGCCGCTGAAACTGGGTCCGATTGCGCTCGTCCTTCTTCTGGCGCTGTCCCTCCCGCTCCTTGGCTGCGCCAAGAAGAACCAGGACAGGACCGCGCCCACGCCGGAGGCGGGCTACGTCGTCCTGACGACGCAGTCCGTGCCGCTGCAGATCGAGCTCTCGGGCCGCACCACCGCCTTCGAGACCGCCGACGTCCGGCCGCAGGTCGCCGGCGTGATCCGCGCGCGCCGCTTTCAGGAAGGCTCCATGGTGCGGCAGGGCCAGACGCTCTACGAGATCGACTCCAGCCTTTACCGCGCCGCCGCCGATCAGGCCGCCGCCAACCTCGCCGCCGCCCAGTCGAGCCACGCCGACGCGCAGGCCAAGGCGGCGCGCTACAAGCCCCTGGCGGCGATCGAGGCGGTGAGCAAGCAGGACTACACCGACGCCGCCGCCCTGGCGGAGCAGACCGCCGCCCAGATCAAGCAGAGCGCCGCGGCGCTGGAGACCGCCCGCATCAACCTGCGTTTCACCAACGTGCCGGCGCCGATCACCGGCCGCATCGGACGTTCGATGGTGACCACCGGGGCGCTGGTGACCAACGCCCAGGCCACGCCGCTGACCACGATCCAGCGCCTCGACCCCATCTTCGTCGACATCCAGCAGTCCAGCGCCGACCTCGTCGCCCTGCGCCAGGAGCTCTCCCGCCGCGGCGGCGTCGCGCCGGCCTCCACCCCGGTGCAGCTGCTCCTGGAGAACGGCAGCGCCTACCCGCACCCCGGCGATATCGAGTTCGCCGAGGCGCTGGTTGACGCCAGCACAGGGACGGTGACGCTGCGCGCGCGCTTCCCCAATCCCGACTACCTGCTGCTTCCCGGCATGTTCGTCCGCGCCAGGCTCGCCCAGGCCGTGGCGCCCAACGCCATCCTCGTGCCGCAGCCGGCGGTCTCGCGCGATCCGCGCGGCCAGGCCACCGTGATGGTGGTCGGGCCGGGGAACAAGGCCGTGCTGCGCACGATCCAGGCCGACCGCACGGTGGGCGACCAGTGGCTGGTGACCAGCGGCCTCTCCGCCGGCGAAAAGGTGATCACCGAGGGGCTCGCCAAGATCAAGCCGGGCCAGACGATCCGCCCCGTCCCGGCAGGCTCTCCGCCCAGCCGTCCTCCCGCGGGATCGGCAGCCGGCGGTTCGGGCGCGGGCCAGGCCGGAGCGGGTCGCTGAGCGCACCATGATCTCGCGGATCTTCATCGACCGGCCGGTCTTCGCCTGGGTCATCGCCATCGTCATCATGCTGGCGGGGGTCTTCGGGATCAGCACCCTGTCGGTGGAGCAGTATCCAGATATCGCGCCGCCCTCGGTGAACATCCGCGCGAACTTTCCCGGCGCCTCGGCCCAGGTGCTCGAGACCAGCGTCACCCAGGTGATCGAGCAGCAGCTGACCGGCATCGACGGGATGATCTACTTCCAGTCGACCTCGAACTCGGCCGGCCAGGTCAACGTCACCGTCACGCTGCAGAAGGGGACCAACCCCGACATCGCCCAGGTGCAGGTGCAGAACAAGGTGCAGCAGGCGCTGCCCCGCCTGCCGCTGGAGGTGCAGCAGCAGGGCCTGGTGGTCACCAAGTCCAACCCCGACTTCCTGACCGTCGTCTCCGTCTACGACACCAGCGACCGCAGCACGAGCGGCGACGTGGCCGACTACATCGTCTCCAACCTGCAGGAGCCGATCGGGCGCCTCCCCGGCGTCGGCGACTTCCAGGTGTTCGGGACCCAGTACGCCATGCGGATCTGGCTCGACCCCTACAAGCTGTCCGCCGTCAACCTGATGCCGTCCGACGTGATCGCGGCGATCCAGTCGCAGAACACCCAGGTCGCGGCCGGCGAGATCGGCGGCCAGCCCTCCGTCTCCGGCCAGGAGCTCGACGCCATCGTCACCGCCCAGTCGCGGCTGACGAACCCGGCCGAGTTCCGCGCCATCAACCTGAAGAGCCTTCCGGACGGCTCGCGCGTCACCCTGGGCCAGGTGGCCCGGGTGGAGCTGGGCAGCGAGAACTACATCACCGCCAGCCGGCTCAACGGCCATCCGGCGGCCGGCATCGCGGTGTCGCTGTCGCCCGGGGCCGACGCGCTGAAGACCTCCGCCCTGGTGCGCCAGTTGATCGCCACCCAGGCGACCCGCTTCCCGCCGGGGTACGCCTACGCCTTCCCCCAGGACTCCACCGCCTTCATCAAGCTCTCTGTCCAGGAGGTCCTGCAGACCCTGTTCGAGGCCATCCTGCTGGTGGTCGTGGTGATGTTCGTCTTCCTGCAGAGCTGGCGCGCGACCCTGATCCCGGCGATCGCGGTGCCGGTGGTGCTGCTCGGCACCTTCGGGGTGCTGGCGGTGGCGGGGTACAGCATCAACACCCTCACCCTCTTCGGCATGGTGCTGTCCATCGGCCTGCTGGTCGACGACGCCATCGTCGTGGTCGAGAACGTCGAGCGGGTGATGAGCGAGAACCCGGGCATGTCGCCCCGCGAGGCGACCATCATCTCGATGGACCAGGTGCAGACGGCGCTGATCGCCATCGCCCTGGTGCTCTCGGCGGTGTTCCTGCCGATGGCCTTCTTCGGCGGGTCGGTGGGGGTGATCTATCGCCAGTTCTCGATCACCATCGTCTCCTCGATGGTCCTGTCGGTCGTGGTCGCCCTGGTGCTGTCGCCGGCGCTGGCCGCCACCCTGCTCA
>JAQGIJ010000251.1 GCA_028291285.1 Phenylobacterium sp.
CTGAGCCAGGGCATAGACCGGCTGCACATCGCCACCAGCAGCACGATCGACTCTCTTTCCGGCGGCGCCACCGACCAGGAGATCGAGGATTCGCGCATCGTCCATCGCCTCCTCGTTCATGAGGTGGTGGGTGTGCTGAAGACGCCGGAAGCGGCGGCCTGATCGCGCCCGGCCGCGGCCGCCTCAGCGGCTGTGCGGCGGGTGCTCGGCCGTCACGCCTTGGCTGCGGCCGCCGCCGCCGGCGGGTAGTGGCGCGAGATGTCGGCGATGTAATCGCCGTGCAGGATCTTCTCGACGAACCGCCATTCGCCGTCGACCTTGCGAAACTGATCGTGGTAGCGGCCGGCGGCGACGACCTCCAGCGGGAAGTCCGCAAGGCATTGCAGCACCGTGAAGTAGCTGCGCGCCGACGCGGTCATACCGCCTTCGGCCACGTCGATAATCAGGTTCGTGATGACGTGGCGCGTCCCGGACCTGCCGTCGTGTACGGCGACCGAAGCCCGATACCAGCGCATGACCTCCTCGAAGCCGACGCAGCGGCCGCCGTTGGGCGCGCCCTGGAGGAAGCATTCCGTGGCGCCGTTGGCGAACAGCTTGCCGATCGCCTCGAAGTTCGCCGTGTCGACCTGCTCCGCATAGAAGTGCGCGAGGTTGGTGATCTTCTCGACGTCCGTCGCCATCTGCGTTTCCTGCCCGCGCCGTCGATCTTTGCTCGACGTATGGGGCCGCAACTGTACGGGCGCGGCGAGCGCCCGCTCCATCCGCGAGCGCGCCGATGGTTCGCGAATGCGTGCCAAATGAGCCCGGGCGTGGGCGGACAGTCAGACTTCGGCGACCGCCATCACCCTGGCCTCGTCGCGGAACTTGCGCGGCGAGATCCCCGTCCAGTTGGAGAAGGCCAAGTCGAAGCTGGTCCGGTCGGCATAACCGAGCTGCGCCGCAATCTGCGCGATGGAAAGCGATGTCTCGTGCAGGTAGCTCTTGGCGAGCTCCGTCTGCGCGCGCATCAGCACGGTCCGGAACGTCAGGCCGTCGTCGGCGAGCCGCCGTTGCAGGGTCCGTACCGACATATTGAGCCGCCTGGCGACCTCATCGATTGTGTTGTGCACCGAGGGCTGCATGGTGACGAGGCGCCCTATCCGCGCCGCCAGATCGGCGCCGGGCACACGGTTGAGCAGGGCGTTGCAGCGCTCCACGTAATACCTGTGCAGGTACTCGTTCCCGTAGGGCAGGGGCGCATCCGTCAGCTCGGCCGGCCAGGTGAGCATCACCCGGGGTCGGTTGAAACGCAGCCGGAACGGCGCGAACGCGCGCATGAACTGACCGTCCTCGGTTGAAATATCCAGCTCCAGACAGAAGCCGCGCCTGGGGCCGCGCCACAGATGCTCGAAGGTCGTCATCATCGCGCTGGTCTCGCGGAACAGGCTCATCTCCCGCAGGTCGTCCGGCACGGCGTCCAGAACCACCTCGAGGCCGCAGAGCTTGCCGGCCGTTTCGACCGGCCAGAATTCGCAAAACGAGAAGCAGTAATCGCGTGTCCTCGCCGAGATCTCCACGAACTGCCGCAGCGTCGGCGACGTCATGACCGCCAGGCCGAAGAGACCGTAGGCCGCCAGGTAATGCCGGCGGCCCACGTCAGACCAAAGGTCGCGCCTGCCGAGCGTCAGTCTGTGGAAGGCCCGCTCGAAGGCGACCTCCGCCTTGGCGGGGACGAAGCCGCACGCCGGCAGGGGCGCCTCCAGATCGAGCCCGATCTCCTCGAACGCAGGCGTCGGGTCGATGCCGGCGCGTCGCAGGACGTCGGTCATGACGCCGATGCTGAAGGCCGGAATCTGCAGGGTCGAAAGGTTGTCTTCCCGCATCCGCTCTGCTCCTCCCCCGTTTTCTGCCTTGGCGTGATTTGACGCAGAACGTGGCGGATTTTCAATAGCGCGGCCAACGAGCTGCGGCGAGCGCGGGGCCATCGATCCTGGCGCAATCCAACGGAATGGCGCGGATCCGAGAATAATTGGCGCGAACGAGAATATCTGTCGCGCCCGCGCCGAACAACATAGGGCGGCTCGCGGCCGTCGAATGCCGCGACGGAAAAAGGGGGAGGAACGCTGTGGCTCACAAGGCGATGCTCTACTGCGGCGCGATGGCGCTGGCGGGTTGGCTGAATACCTCGGCGGCAGGCGCGGCTGCGCCGGGGCAAACGGGAGACTCGGCCTCGACCGTGCAGGAGGTCGTCGTGACGGCGCGGAAGCGGGCGGAGTCGCTGCAGACCATCCCGCAAGCGGTCTCGGCGCTGAACGGCTCGCAGCTTGAACGACAAGGCATCCGCGGCGCCAGGGACCTTCAGCGAAGCGTACCCGGCCTGCAGATCCCCCCCAGCCTGCAGAGCGTCACGGGCATAAAGATCGGCATACGTGGCCAGCTGGCGTCCGACTACCTGCTGACGGTCAGCCAGCCCGTCGGGCTCTACGAGGACAGCGTCAACATCCCGCACCCCGCCGGCACAGACCTGGCGCTGTTCGACCTGGAGCGCGTCGAGGTGCTGAGAGGGCCGCAGGGGACGCTCTACGGGCGCAACACGACCGGCGGGGCGTTGAACATCATCACCCGCGGCCCCGACTACGACGGCTACCACGGCTATGTGCTGGGCGAAGTCGGCAACTACAGCGACTGGAAGGTCGGCGGGGCGGTCAACGTGCCCCTGGTCAAGGATGTGCTGTCCGTCCGGCTGGCCGCCCAGCACTGGTATCGCGAGGGTTTCGGCAAGTCGCTGGTGACGGGGGAGCGGCTTGGCGACAGCCGCAACGACGACATCGTGCGCGCCACCGTCCGCTTCGACCCCGTGGCGAGCTTCACGAGCCGGCTGGAGGTGGAGTACTTCCACGCCAAACGCGCCGGGGCCCTGTATCAGACGGGGCAACTGCTGAGCCCTGCCATCGCCGATCAGGAATGGGTTCTGGAAGGCCGGCCCGGCGGCCTTTCGCCCACCCAGGTCGTGGGGCATTACCCCGACCGCTTCACCAACTACTCGATCACCGGCGACTTCGACCGCGTCACGGGCTGGCACGTGGCCTGGGATTCGACCTGGCACATCACCGATTCCGTCGACCTGCGCTCGATCACCGGCATGCACCAGTTCACCGACTTCCAGGCGGTCGAGCTGGGCGGCGCGACCGTCCAGACGTTCGGGGAAGGCCTGGGCGTCGGCGGGAAGAGCTATGTGGCAGGCAGGGAGACCTTGCCGCTGGACCCGGACCAGCAGTCCACCCAGTGGTCGCAGGAATTCAACCTCTCCGGCCGGGCGTTCGAAAATCGCCTGAACTGGCTGGTGGGGGCGTTCTACAGCCGTGACCGCGGCAACGAGAACCAGACCGCCTCGGTCTATCCAGCGCTGATCAACGCTGCCGGATTCACGGCCTTCGACGTCGATTTCTACGATCCCAGGGTCACCTCGAAGACCTGGGGCCTGTTCACCCAGGACGACATCAAGATCAGCGACGTCTTCAGCATCACGGCGGGCTACCGCTACTCCGAGGAGAAGCTGGCGAGCCAGAGCTCGTTCATGCTGCACCTCTTGGGTCCAAACGTCTTCGTCTGCCAGGCCGGCGCCAACCTCAACGTGGCCGTGGCCAGCCGATCACTCTGCCTGACACAGGAGGCGGCGAAGGCGAGCGGCTCGTCCTATCTGCTCAGCTTCAACTTCCAATTCACCCGGGACATCCTGCTTTACCTGAAGACCGCCCGGGGCTTCAGGGGCGGCACCCTGCAGGAACGGGCGCCGGGGACTGAGCCGGCCAGGCCAGAGACCGACATCGAGTACGAGATCGGTCTCAAGGCCGACCTTCTCGACGGACGGATCCGGAGCAATATCGCGCTCTATCGCACCAAGTACGCGAACAAGCAGGAGCAGGCGATCGTCGGCCTGCCTTCGGGCGCCGTCTTCACGCCGATCGTCAACGCCGCGACCGCGCGCATCCAGGGCGTGGAGGCCGAACTGACGGCCATTCCGACGCCGGGGCTGACGCTCAACGCCAACGCCACCTTCATGGAGGGCGTCTACACGAACTACCCGAACGCGCTGACCCCCTGGGGCACGGTCATTCCGAACGCCAGCGGGACGGCGTTCGCCAACCCGCGGTGGGTTCTCGACATTGCGGGCCGCTACACCCATCCGGTCGGACCGGGCGAAGCCGCCGTGACGCTCGACTACAACTGGACGAGCAAGGTCCCCACGACCTTGCTGAACAACGACCCGAGCCTCTCGCCCTCGCTCCAGCACGACTGGCGCACGGCCATCGGCCTGCTGAACGCCACGCTCGAATATCGCCTGCCCGAGCAGGGGCTGACGTTCACCGTCTTCGCCAGCAACCTGACGAACGAGCATTACCAGCGCTACGCCTTCACCTTCGCCTCGCCCCCGGCGCCCTGGGGCTACACGGGCGTGACCTTGGCGCCGCGGATGTATGGGATCACGATCCGGAAGTCCTTCGGGGGCGGTGAATGAACCGCCACGCCTTCGCCGCTGCGAACTGCGACCGGCGCCCTTCCGCTATGCGATTGAAAGGCTCGAGATGAAGATAGGCGATGCGCAGCTCGACGTCGTCATCGAGCAGGATCTGCTCGCGCTTCCGCTGGACGCCATGCAGGTGGGGATGAGGCCAGAGGATCTGGAGCCTCACCTCGGATGGCTCGCGCCGGACTATTACGATCCCGCCGCAAAAAACATCCTGCTTTCGCACCACAGCTGGGTCGTGCGCACCGCGGCCGGGATCGTCCTGGTGGATCCGTGCGTGGGCAACGGCAAGCACCGGCCGGCCTTGCCCTTCTACGACCAGCTCGACACGCCCTGGCTCAGCCGCCTGGGCGCCCTCGGCCTTGCGCCCAAGGACGTCGACTTCGTCATCTGCACGCACCTGCACGTGGACCACTGCGGGTGGAACACGCGCCTGGAGCAGGGGCGCTGGATCCCGACCTTCCCGAACGCGCGCTACATCTTCACGCGCCAGGAGCACGACTTCTGGGCCCAGGACCTGCGGGGCGGCCTCCCGCCGGAAGTCGCCTTCAACGCGGGGGTGTTCGGCGATAGCGTCGCCCCGGTGGTCGAGGCGGGACAGGCCCTGATCGTCGACGACCCGCGCCAGTTCACCTTCGCGGAACGCTTCTCCCTGATGGAGACGCCGGGGCACACGCCTGGCCACGTCGCCGCGATCCTCGACGCCGGGGACGACGGGGTGTTGTTCTGCGGCGACGTGATGCACTGGCCGGCGCAGATCTGCTTCCCCGACGCGCGCAGCAGGAGCTCGTTCGACGACGATCAGGCGATCGTCTCGCGCCGGCGGGTGCTCGACGTCTGCGCCGATCGCGGCTGGCTGCTCGCCACGGCGCACTTCCGAGGTCCTCACGCGTGTCGGATTGAGCGTCGCCCCAACGGCGGCTTCGCGC
>JAQGIJ010000259.1 GCA_028291285.1 Phenylobacterium sp.
CAGCCAGTCGGGAAACGGCTCGGCCCGCTTCAGCCCGCCCTCGTTGAAGTCGTAGCGCCAGCCGAAGGAGACCACCCGCCGGGCGCCCTCGAAGCCGTGGAACTGGAACGGCTGGAAGGGCAGGGCCTCGAGCCGGGCGACCAGCGCCCGCTCCTCGTCCGGGCCGACGAACTGTGGCCGGTAGACGAAGCCCTCCGGCAGGCCCGTGGGCTCCGCGTCGAAGAGGCTCGGCTGGGCGTGGGGCATGGTCGGTGAACCTCACCCGTCGCTCGCGGGTTTCCTAAGCCACGGCGGGGGCGCCGGACCCAATCCCGTGAGCCTGACCGAAGAGCTGAAAGACCTGCAACCCTGGTTCGCCTGGGCGCCGCCCTGGGTGTTCACCCTGGTGCTGATGGCGCTGGCGCTGCTCGTGGCGCTGACGGGGCATGCGCTGATCGTGCGGCTCGTCCGGCGCGGCGTGCGCGGCAATCAGTTCTGGGCGCCGCTGCTGGTGCGGACCCGCGCGCCGGGCCGCCTGGCGATGGTGATCGTGGCGCTCAGCGCCGCCCTGGCCGCCTCGCCGCTGACGGCCCGGCAGACGGCCTTCGCCCAGCACGCCTTCGCCATCGGCTTCATCGTGCTGGTGGGCTGGTGCGCCCTGATCGCAGTGGACCTGGCCGCGGTGCTCATCGCCCGGCGCGACCGCATGGACATCGCCGACAACCTGCTGGCGCGCAAGCACCTGACGCAGATCCGCATCCTGCAGCGTGCGGCGGCCTCGCTGGTGATCGTGGTGACCGTCGGCCTGGCGCTGATGACCATCAACCAGGTGCGCCAATGGGGCGTCAGCCTGCTGGCCGCCGGCGGCGCGGCCGGGGTCTTCGTGGGCCTGGCGCTGCAGCCGCTGCTCTCCAACCTGATGGCCGGGATCCAGATCGCCATGACCCAGCCGATCCGCCTGGACGACCAGGTGCTGGTCGAGGGCGAGGTCGGCAACGTCGAGGAGATCAACGCCACCTATGTGGTGGTCCGCATCTGGGACGAGCGGCGCATGGTGCTTCCGCTCACCTACTTCCTGCAGAAGCCGTTCCAGAACTGGACCCGGGACACCGCCCAGCAGACCGGGGCGGTGATGCTCTATGTCGACTATACGACGCCGGTCGAGCCGCTGCGGGCCAAGCTCGCCGAGCTGCTGCAGGCCTCGCCGCTGTGGGACCGGCGGGTCAACGCGCTGCAGGTGACCGACGCCAAGGAGCGGACCGTGGAGATCCGCTGCCTGATGAGCGCGGTCAACTCCGGCAAGCTGTTCGACCTGCGCTGCGCCGTGCGCGAGGCGCTGATCGCCTACCTGCATGAAGCCCTTCCGACCGCCCTGCCGCGCGATCGCCAGGAGGTGCTGACCGGCGAGCCCTGGCTGGACCCGCGCCGGCAGGACGGTGCGGAGCGGCGGCCGCAGTGAAGCGCCGGCTCAAGCCGGAACCGCTCCGCTTCGCCGCCGGTTGGCCTCGACCTACGACGGAGGAGAGGATGAACGGACAGGACAATCTTGGTTCGCCGCAAGGCGGCGGGCCGCAGGGCGAGCCGGTGGAAGGCAGCCTCACCGACGGCGGAAGCCTGCCGGGCGAGGGGCGCGAGGACCGCAGCTTCGGCGCCGGCCGCAAGCCGCATGGCCCCGCCGCCGCGGACGACCCTGCCGTCACCGGCGCGACCGATGGCGGCGATGCGGCCGTCTCCGGCGTGATCGTCGCGCGCAAGATCTTCCAGGGCTCCGGCGTCATCGAGAGCGGCCCAGGCGAGGCCGCGTCGACGACCGGACCGGGCGGCCGCAAGGACGTTCCGCCGCGCTGACCGCGGCGAAGGAGAACGGCGGCCGTCGCGAGACGGCCGCCGTGATTTCGGCGCTCAGGCTACTGGGAATTGCCGGCGGGCGCGCCGCTCAGCTTGGCCTGGATCGCCTTGGCCTTGTCGAGGTGCGCCTGCACCTTCGGCACGGTCTTGGCGGCGGCGGCCTTCAGGCCGGGGTCGTCGCCGTTCTGGGCGTAGCCGTTGAGCAGCGTGAGCGTCTCCTCGTGGGCCGCGACCTGCTGGTCGATGTAGGTCTTGTCGAAATCGGCCGGGCCGGCGGCCTTCAGGTTGTCCAGGAAGCCGTTGCGGCGCTGATCCAGGTCGGTCGGCGGCGTCTTGCCGGACTTGGCGATCACCGGCTTCATCTCGTTGCCGAGCGCGGTGTGGTCGGTGACCATCATCTTGGCGAAGGCCTTCACGTCGGCGTTCTTGGACTTCTGCTCGGCGATCTTGGCGGCCTGGATCTCGTAGGTGTTGCCCTGCACGAGATTGTTCACGAACGCGCCCGTGTCGTGCGAGCCGAGCGTCGAAGCCGAGGTCGCGCCGACGGCGGCGCCCATGGCGTCCTGCGCCTTGTTGACCGGCGTCGACTGGCCGGGATTGGCCTCCGACATCATGCTGTTGCCGCCCGCCGTGTTCCCGGTGTCGGCGGTGTTCCCACCAGCCTTCTTGTTGCAGGCGGCCAGCGTGAGCGTGGCGGCGACCGCCGCGGTCAGAAGCAGTGTGCGTTTCATGTGGCGTCTCCCGGTGTTGACTTCGCCGTCAAAAACCCCCGCTGGCCGCGCCGGTTCCGCTTGCGATCAACTTTTCGTGCAAGATGGCCCCCGCTCGGGACGGCGGGGGCCGGAAGTCTTGCTCAAGCGCGGGACTGGAGAAACCCGCACAGAACAAATGCCTAGACCACGGCCAAGGTTCCTGGAGCGGCGCTTTCGCCGCGCCGGCGCCGGAACCCGCGCCGCGATCCGTGCGATAAGGACATTCGCATCCAGAGGGGGGCGCTGTGGCCGAGGTCGTCGCAATCGGAGAATGCATGGTGGAGGTGGGGCTGATCGGCCCCGGCCAGGCCGCGCTCGGCTATGCCGGAGACACCTTCAACACCGCGGTCTATCTGCGCCGGCTGGGCCGCTCCGTCGCCTATGGCACGGCGGTCGGCGGGGACGATCCGTTCAGCGCCGGCATCCTGAGGCTGATGGCCGACGAGGGCGTCGACGCGAGCCTGGTGCGCCAGGTCGAAGGCCGGCTGCCGGGGGTCTACGCCATCGACCGCGACCCGGCGGGCGAGCGGCGCTTCTTCTACTGGCGCGCGGAGTCCCCGGCGCGCGACTATTTCGCCCTCGCCGACCGCGACGCCCTGCACAGGGCGGTGACCGAGGCCAAGCTCGTCTACGTCTCCGGCGTGACCCTGGCGATCATCGGCGAGGCCGGCCGCCAGGTGCTGCTCGAGCTACTCGCCGCGGCCAAGGCGGCCGGCGCAGCGGTGGCGCTCGACCCCAACCACCGCCCGCAGCTCTGGCGCAGCCCGGACGAGGCGCGGGCGGCGATCGAGGCGGTGATCCCGTACTGCCGCTACGTCTCCACTGGCGCCTCGGACCTTGCCGGCCTGTTCGGCGAGGCAGGGAGCGCCAAGGCGCAGGCCTGGGCGGCCGACGGCGTGGAGGTGGTGATCCGCGCCGACGACTACGCGGTCACGGTCCGTCTCGGCGGCGAGACGCTGAAGCTTCCGCCCGATCCGCCGGTCCGTGCGCTGGACACCACCGGCGCGGGCGACGCCTTCAACGCCGGCTATCTGTGGGCCCGGCTGGCCGGTCGTGAGCCGCGCGCGGCGGTGCGCACGGCGCGGCGGCTGGCCAACTTCGTGGTGCAGCACATCGGCGCGATCATTCCGCGAGCAGCCATGCAGGCGGCGCAGGCGTCCTGAAGGCCAGGCTAAGATCGCGAAGGGGACCGGCCCGACTGGAGTGGGGCTCGCGTGTGAGCGGGCCGGTCCGTTCGGCGTGCGGAATGAACACGGGGAACGTGCCTAAACGTCGGCATTATAAGTCGAGTTCCAGACAATACCGAAAAGGTTCCGCTATTTCGGGTCGGGCAGCGCGAGCACGCGCTTGGAGATGATGTTGAGGTTCACCTCCGAGGTGCCGCCCTCGATGGAATTGCCCTTGGCCCGCAGCCAGCCGCGGGTGGCGGTCCGCTCGGCCTCGTCGAACCCCGGCCCCGCCCAGCCCAGCCCCTGGGCGCCCATGGCCTCGATCATCAGCTCGCTGCGCTCCTGGGCGAAGCTGGCGGCGGCGTACTTGATGATCGAGATCGCCGGGGAGGGGCCGGTCCTGGACGCCTCGGCCTCGGCGTCGGTGCGCGCGATGGTCAGGTTGAGGCAGCGGAAGTCCATCTTGTTGCGCGTGATCCGGCCGCGCAGATCGCCGTCGGCGAGGCGGCCCTGCGCGTCCTTGCCCAGGTAGCGCTTGGCGATCTCGGCCAGGTCGCCCGGCGCCCCGCCGGCCAGGCCGCCGCCCGCGCCGAAGCCCGCGCCGACGTTGCGGCGCTCGTATTCCAGCAGCCGCTTGGCGATCGGCCAGCCGCCGTTCACCCCGCCCACCATGTTCTCCTTCGGGATTTTCACGTCGGTGAAGAAGGTCTCGCAGAACGGGCTCTCGCCGCTGATCAGCTGGATCGGCCGGGTCTCGACGCCGGGCGTGGCCATGTCGATCAGCACGAAGGAGACGCCGCCCTGCTTGCGGCTGGTGTCGGTGCGCACCAGGCAGAAGCACCAGTCGGCCTTGTTGGCGTAGCTGGTCCAGACCTTCTGGCCGTTGATCAGCCAGTGGTCGCCCTTGTCCTCGCAGCGGGTCGAGAGGCCCGCCAGGTCCGAGCCGGCGCCGGGCTCCGAATAGCCCTGGCACCAGCGGATCTCGCCTCTGGCGATCTTCGGCAGGTGGTCGCGCTTCTGCACCTCGTCGCCGTACTCGATCAGCGCCGGGCCCAGCATCATCACGCCGAAGGAGATCAGCGGCGGGCGATATCCCCCGGCGGCCAGCTCCTCGCGCAGCACCTCGGACTCGGTGACGGAAAGCCCGGCGCCGCCGTACTCGGTGGGGAAGGTGGGCGCGGTCAGGCCCCGCTCCGCGGCGCGGCGCATCCAGACGATCTGCGGATCCTGCGAGTCGACGAAACGGCGGCCGGCGAACAGCGCCTCCGGATCTGTGGCGACGTTGGGGTTGCGCAGCTCGGGCGGATAGGCGGCCGCCAGCCAGGCGCGGATCTCGGTGCGGAAGCTCTCGAGGTCGGACATGGCTCTTCTCTTATCGGCGGCGCACCGCGGGTGGAAGCGCCTGCGACGCCGCGCGACGGCCCTGCGCTCAGTAGGGCGGCGGCCGCACCAGCCGCTGGGCCCTGGCCGCTTCAGTCCACCAGGCGAGGTCGTCGGCGAAGCGCGGGAAGGCCCGTTCCAGCGCAGCGCCTGGGTCGCCGATCGGCGACCCGCTCGCGTCCAGCGTCTGGGCGATCGGCCCCACGCTCAGGGTGCTGGAGACGACGACCATGCCCATCTCCGCGAGCGTGTTGTGCCAGGCATAGGCCGAGCGCACGCCGGAGAAGCGGCCGGCCGAGTAGCTGGCGATAGCGGCGGGGCGCCAGAACCATTCCTCGAGGAAGTGGTCGGTGAGGTTCTTCAGCCCGGGCTGGACGCCCCAGTTGTACTCGCCGGTGACGAAGACGAAGGCGTCGGCCGCGACGATCTTCTGCGCCAGCTGCTCCAGGGCGGGCGGCGCCGCGCCCTTCGGGTGCTCCTTGTACATCAGGTCCAGCATCGGCAGGCCCACGGCGCGGGCGTCGATCAGCTCCGCCTCCGCGCCCAGCGCTTGAAACCGCGCGGTGACGAAGTCCGCCAGGCGGATGCCCATGCGGGTGCGGCGGTAGGAGCCGTAGAAGATCAGGATCTTGTCAGCCATCGACAGGTCTTCCCCCAGCCGGCATTCCAGCGGCCAGCTTAGACGCTCGCGGCCATCTCCGCCGCCCTGCGCGGCCTTGCGGCTCAGATCAGGCCCAGCGCCTTGAAGCTCGCCACGCCGTCGCGGCCGACCACCAGATGGTCATGGACGGCGATCCGCAGTGACCGGCCCGCCTCGATGATCTGCCGGGTGATGTCCACGTCGGCGGCGGAGGGGGTCGGATCGCCCGAGGGATGGTTGTGCACCAGGATCAGCGAGCTCGCGGAAAGCTCCAGCGCCCGGCGCATCAGCTCGCGCGGATAGACCGGCGCGTGGTCGACCGTGCCGTGGCCGGTCACCTCGTCGGCGATCAGCTGGTTCTTCTTGTCCAAGAACAGCACGCGCACCTGCTCGCGCGGCTCGTGCGCCAGCGCCGCCTTCACATAGGCCAGCAGCGCCGACCAGGAGGAGATCACCGTGCGCCGGGCCACCTGCTCCTTCGCCGCCCGCAGCGCCGCCTCGTGCATCAGCGCCAGGTCCAGCGCCACCGCCGCGCCGACGCCGGGCACGGTCTTCAACGCCTCGGGGCCGGCCCCCAGCACGGCGCCGAGCGAGCCGAAGCGCGCCAGCAGCTGCTTGGCCAACGGCTTGACGTCGCCGCGCGGAATGGCCCGGAACAGCACCAGCTCCAGCAGCTCGTAGTCCGGCAAGGCCGACAGGCCGGCCGCCGCCGCCCGCTCGCGCAGCCGGTCGCGGTGACCGAGGTAATGCGGCTTCGGCTCAGGCGCGCGCTTGGCCGCGGCCCACAGGTCGGGCTGGGACGAGGCGTCTTCCAGGGCGGGGCGGCGGTCCATGCGGTGCGAGTGTTCCGCAAATGTTCCCGCCGCGCAAGCCCCAGCTCAGCCGATCGGCTCCAGCACCACCACCGGGATCTCGCGGGTGGCGCGGGCCTGGTAGTCGTCGTAGGGCGCATAGGTCTCGCGCAGCTGTGCCCACAGCCGCGCGCGCTCCTCGCCGTGCGCGGTGCGGGCGCGCACGCGCATCCGCTTGGGCCCGACGCGGATCTCCGCCTCCGGGTTGGCGGTCAGGTTCAGGTACCAGGCCGGGTCGCTGGGGAAGCCGCCCTTGGAGGCGATCACCACATAGGCCTCGCCGGCCTGGGCGTAGATCAGCGGCGAATGGCGCGGCTCGCCGGACTTTCGGCCCGTGGTAGTGAGCAGCAGCGTCGGCAGCAGGCCTGAGGCGCCCGCCTGACCGGAGTCCCACAGGTGCGCGGCCTCCGGGTCGCTCAGGTATTTCTCGATGTGGCCCGGCACCCAGGGCGGCGTCTTCCAGACCCACTTCTTCGGCGCTTGTTCGGACATTCGGCGTCTCCCTCTCGTCGGCGCCAGGAGAGCAGCGACGCCGGGCCGCGGCAAGCCTCAGGCGCCTTCCGACGGCTTGGCCCTCGGCGCCAGCCAGGTGACCAGGTCCCAGGCGTTGCGGATGGTGATCAGCAGCAGCGCCATGGCGCCGACAGCGGCGGCGTTGGCGGCCCAGCCGCTGCGCTCCGCCACACCTAGCGCGGCCGCCGCCAAGCCCAGGTAGGCGACGTTCGGCGCCACGCCGTACCACCAGATGTCGGACCAGTGCGTTTGCTTGACCCGGCCGGTCGCCAGCGCCAGCATGACGCGCACGGCGTGGCCGAAGCCTGCGACGGCGCAAAGGCCGATCAGCGCGCCCGCGGGCGTCGCGGCGAGACGCGGCGTGAGCGCGACCCCGCTGACCACCAGCACGGCGGCGAAGTGATAGACCAGCGGCGTCATGAACACACTCGAGCCGCGCCGCGCCTGATCTTGGTCCTGACCCGCAGTCAGGGTGACCACGACGAACAGCAGGCCGATCAGGGCGCCGGAGGCGCTGCCGACGAGGAGGTAGAAGCTGTCCCAGCCCTCGAACATGGCGCTGGACCGCGCCGAACGGGGGTCAGGCGCTCTGCACCGGCGGCTTGAAGAGCCCGGTCGGCGAGACGGTGAACACCTCCACGCCGGTCTCGGTGACGCCCACCGAGTGCTCGCACTGCGCGGAGAGCGACTTGTCACGGGTGACCGCCGTCCAGCCGTC
>JAQGIJ010000423.1 GCA_028291285.1 Phenylobacterium sp.
GGAGCTCTGGAAGCGCTGGCGCGCGCCGCGGGTCCAGACGAGCTGATGCTGCGCGACGGTGACCAGGGCGCCGAAAGGAGCGGCGAAGGCCTTCTGGCACATCCGGCAATGGCAGAGGCTCGCCCGGCCGAGCTCGCCGTCGACCCTGAAGCGGACGGCGCCGCACTGGCAGCCGCCGGTGCGGATCATTCCGCGGCCTGCAGGACGGGAAGCCTGGCCAGCGCCCGCTTGCCGTCATGGCCGGTGACCTCGAGCGCGACGATGCCGCCCGCCGGGGCCTCGCCCTCGAAGGCGATCTCGGTGAAGTCTTCGGCGCGGGCGAGGCCCGGCCGCTCGACGAGGCCGCTCAGCGTTCGGCCGGCCTGCCGGTGCAGATGCCGCGCCAGCGCCGCCTCGCCGGCCGCCCGCAGCCGCGCGGCGCGGTCTTTCACCACCGCCTTGGCCAGCTGCGGCATGCGCGCGGCGGGCGTTCCGGGCCGCGGGCTGAAGGGAAAGACGTGCAGGAACGCCAATCCCGCAGCCTGCACGAGGCCGAGCGTGTTCTCGAACATCGCCTCCGTCTCGGTGGGGAAGCCGGCGATCAGGTCGGCGCCGAACGCGGTGTCCGGGCGCACGGCGCGCACCTGCTCGATCAGCCGCAGGGCGTCGGCGCGGCTGTGCCGCCGCTTCATGCGCTTCAGGATCATGTCGTCGCCGGCCTGCAGCGACAGGTGCAGGTAGGGCATCAGCCGCGGCGCCTCGGCCAGGCAGCGCAGCAGGTCGGCGTCGATCTCCGCCGCATCGATCGAGGAGAGGCGCAGGCGCGGGAGCTCCGGGACCAGCTTCAGGATCCGCGCTGTCAGCTGGCCGAGGCTCGGCTGGCCGGGAAGGTCCGCGCCCCAGCTGGTGATGTCGACCCCGGTCAGCACCACCTCGCGGTAGCCCTGGGCCGTCAGCCGCCGGACCTGCTCGACCACCTCGCCGGCCGCGGCCGAGCGCGAATTGCCGCGCCCGTAGGGGATGACGCAGAAGGTGCAGCGGTGGTCGCAGCCGTTCTGCACCTCGACGTAGGCGCGCGCCCGGTCCTTCAGGCCGTCGATCAGATGGCCGGCCGTCTCGCGCACGCTCATGATGTCGTTGACCCGCACGCGCGGCGCGTCGGGCGCTGGCGCATAGGCGCCGGCCTGGCTCTTCTCGGCGTTGCCGAGCACCAGGTCGACCTCGTCCATGGCTGCGAAGGCGGCGGGGTCGATCTGGGCGGCGCAGCCGGTGACGATCAGCTTCGCGCCCGGCCGCTCGCGCCTGGCCTTGCGGATCGCCTGGCGCGCCTGGCGCACGGCCTCGCCGGTCACCGCACAGGTGTTGAACACCACGGCGTCGGAGAGCCCGTCCTCGGCCGCCCGCCTGCGGATGACCTCGCTCTCGTAGGCGTTCAGCCGGCAGCCGAAGGTGACGATGTCGACGTCGCTCATGTGAGCTCCCCCGCAAAGTCCACGGCCGCAGGGCCGGTCATGATCACGTGGTCGTCGGCGGCCCGCCATTCGATGAAGAGCTCGCCGCCGTCGAGTTCGAGCGTCGCGGCGCGGTCGGTGAGGTCGCGCCGGGCGGCCGCCACCAGGGCGGCGCAGGCGCCCGTGCCGCAGGCCTTGGTCAGCCCCGCCCCGCGCTCCCAGACCCGCAGCCGGATGCGGTCGCGGTCGATCACCTGGGCGAAGCCGACATTGACCTGCTCCGGGAACAGCGGGTGGCGCTCGATCGCCGGTCCCGCTTGCGCCACCGGGGCCGCATCGATCTCGGGCACGAAGAAGGTCACGTGCGGATTGCCCATGGAAACGCTGCCGGGCGGCAGGCTCAGCGCCGGGTGGTCGTAGAGCTTCACCTCCAGCGCGCGGGTGTCCTGCGGCTGCGAAAGCGGGATCTCCTGCCACTCGAGGCGGGGCTTGCCCATGTCGACGCTGACCAGCCGCTCGCCGGCGCGGGTGGCGACCAGCCGGCCGGCCTTGGTGTCGATCACCGCCTCGTCCCGGCCGGTGGCCTGCATGAGCAGCCAGCCGACGCAGCGGGCGCCGTTGCCGCAGGCCGCGACCTCCTCGCCGTCGGCGTTCCAGAAGCGCACGCGGGCGTCTGCGCCCCCCTCTTCCTCGGGATCTGGCGGCTCGATGGCGATGAGCTGGTCGCAGCCGACGCCCGAGGCGCGGTCGGCGATCGCGCGCACCTGCGCCGCCGAGGGGGCGAAGGGTGCGGAGCGGGCCTCGACGACGACGAAATCGTTGCCGAGCCCGTTCATCTTGAGGAACGGACGGCTCATGGCCGCGGACATATAGGCGAGAACCGCGCGCATGGCACGCGGAGCGGGATCAGGCGGCGCTGCGGCCGGCCGCTGCGACCTCTGCGGCCTCCGCCGGATCCATCGCGCCGGAGATCACCGCCACCAGCTGGGCGAACTGGATCGGCTTGGGCACCAGGCCGTCCATGCCGGCGTCCATGTACTCCGCGGCCTGATTGGCGGTGGCGTTGGCGGTGACGGCGATGATCGGCGTCCGCGGGCGGCGCTCGGCGGCTTCCACGGCGCGGATCGAGCGCGTGGCGGCGAGGCCGTCCATGATCGGCATCTGGATGTCCATCAGCACCAGGTCCCAAGGGGCGCTGCGCCAGGCCTCCAGCGCCTCCTCCCCGTTGTTCACCACATGGGCGGCGATGCCGACCTGTTCGAGCAGGGTCTTCAGCACCAGCTGGTTGGTCGGGTTGTCCTCGGCGGCGAGGACGCGGATGCAGCCCTCGCCTTCGGCGACCGGCGCGTCGGGCTGCGGATCCGCCGGCGCAGCTTCGGCCGCAGGCTCCGGCTGGGGCCACGCCGCGGCCGGCGCTTGGGCGAGCGGCAGCATCAGCCGGGCGGTGAAGACCGAGCCTTCCCCCAGCTCCGAACGGGCCAGCAGGTCGCCGCCCATCAGGCGCGCGAGCCCGCGGGTGACGGCCAGCCCCAGGCCCGAGCCGCCGTGCCGGCGGCTGGCGGAGAGGTCGCTCTGGCTGAAGCGTTCGAACATGGTCGCCAGCCGGTCGGCCGCGATGCCGGGCCCGGTGTCGGTGACGTCGAAGACCAGCTCCTCCGCCGAGCCGCTGATCATCACCGTGACGCGGCCAGATTCGGTGAACTTGATCGCGTTGCCCACCAGGTTGTGCAGCACCTGGCGCACCCGCGCCGGATCGCCGGCTCGCGTCCCTCCCGCGCTCTCCAGCAAGCGCAGGCGCAAGCCGAGATTCTTCGCCTGGGCGAGCGGCTCGTAGATGCATTGGGTGTGGGCGACGAGCCCCTTCAAATCGACCAGGCCGTCATCGAGCTCGAGCTTGGCCGCCTCGATCCGGGAGATGTCCAGGAGGTCGTTCAACAGCACCAGCAGCGCCTCGCCGGACCGGCGCACGACCTCCAGCCGCCCGCGCTGCTTGGGCGTGAGCTCGTCGGTCTCCATGACCTGGGCCATGCCGAGCACGCCGTTGAGAGGGGTGCGCAGCTCGTGGCTCATCACCGCCAGGAACTCGCTCTTGGCCGCGTTCGCGGCCTCCGCACGAAGGCGTTCGCGCTGGGCCTCGTAGAGCGCCCGGCCAAGCTCGCGCGCGGATTCCACGCTGCGCCGCCCGGCGACCGCGATGTGCAGGACGAAGAGGACGGCCGCGACGCCCGCAAGCGCCATCACGCCGCGCGACGGCCCGCTAGCCTCGGCGAGCGAGGCGAACGGCAGACCGACCAGCATGAGCATGAAGGGCGCGCACCCTATCCACAGCTGCCGCGTCGAGGCGCGGGCCTGCAGGGCGACGTTCACCGCCGCGCCGGCCAGGATCATGACGCCGAACAGCCGGCCGCCCCAGTCGCCCTGGAACCAGAAGAGCAGGCCGATGGAGGCGAACACGGCGGCGCTGGCGCCCAGGCTGACGAAGAACAGGCTCGCCCGGCGTTGCGAGACGCGGATCGTCCGGTCGCGGCGCGCCGGCTCGATGACGGCGAGGCTGGCGAGCTGGAGCAGCAGGGTGG
>JAQGIJ010000308.1 GCA_028291285.1 Phenylobacterium sp.
TGGATCTCGTGGGTCCAGCAGGATGGGTGCTGGGTGTGGAGGTACCAGAAGGCTTCGGCAATGCGCGCCGGGTCGATGAACGCCGCCGGCCGAAACGATGGGTGGGCCCGGGTGCCGGGAGAGTCGATGGCGCCGTCGATGGTGACGTTGGCCACGTGCACCCCGTGCTCGGAATACTCCTCGGTCAGCGCCTGGGACAGCGCACGCATCATCACGCGCGGAAAGTAGAGCGACTCGCCCGTGTGGCGCTTGCGGCCCCGAAGGCCATGGGGATTGTTGGAGAAGAAGAACGAGCCGCGCCCTGCCTTGCGCATCGCCGGCAGCACCTCTCTGGCCACCAGGAAGGGCCCACGGCAAGAGACGTCGAGCGCCACCTCGAACATCTCCAGCGGAAAGAACTCCATCAGCTCCTGCTCCGGCGGCAGCTGCCGGCCCTCCAGGTAGCCGGCGTTATAGACCACCACCTGCGCATCGCCGGCGTCGCGCCGGATCTCCTCGAACGCGGCGCCGATGGACTCGCGCGCGGCGAGGTCCAGCTCGACGATCATCCCCTCCCCGCCCTGGTCCGAGATCGCCGTGGCGAGGCCCTGGGCGTTGGCTTTGGCGCGGGTGGTCATCACCACGAAGAACCCTTCGCGGGCGAACTTCTGGGCGATCGCGCCGCCCACGCCCCACCTGGCGCTCACCGGCACGTCGCTGTCGTCCACGGGCGCGCCCGCCACGAGCCGCGTGTTGCGCCCATCGGCCTGCCACTTCGAGGTGGCCCCGATCACCACGGCCACCGGCTTGCCCTGGGGGTTGCTCCTGACTTCGCTCATCGATCACCTCTAAGCGGCGCTACCAAGTCGCCGATCATCTGTAAGAGCCTTGCCGCCTCGAAGGCCATGCCGGCTTGTTCCAGGAAGCGGACCGAAGTCGCCCCTCGGCGACCACTCGCTGCGCCCGACCTCGCAGTACCGCCGCCCCTAGAGTATCTGGGCCTCTCCCGCTGCGCCCACCAGGATCGACCCCTCGTGCACCACGGCGACGGTGCGAGAATCGATCTGTGCGACGCCGTTCCAGGGGCTGCGGCCGTGGCGGCCCTCGCGGTCAAGGGCCTCGCCGAGCCGATCGACGCTGGCTCCTCCCACCTCCCCGCCGCCGTCGAGACGCCGCATGAGGAGCGTGCGGTCCGGGCCTATTTCCACTGCGCTCGCAACACCATCAGCGTTTCGCACGGCCAGCAATCCCCCTGAGGCGGCGATCGCCACCGGCGGCTCTTCCAGTCGCAACGACGCAAACGGGCGTAGCCAGCGCTGCGCCGCCACGGTCGGCAGGCGATTGTCATCGCGGTTGGACCGCACCTCGAGGGTCTCATTGGCGTCGGTGGTGAGGTGCAAGGCCCCGCTGGAGCGTCCTTCGAGGACGCCGATGCTGCGCTCCTCGCCACGCGCCGAAACCGCCACGAACTCCAGCCGCGTGCCGGGAGCCATGTCTTCGAAGCCCAGCATCCACTGACGGACAGGGTCCAGCCCCCGCGCGTCTTCGGGCGGGCGCGGCAACCACGTGACGCTGAGGACCCGCGCCTTCCAGCCTGCGCTCCTGGCCATGCACTGGCTCAGCATCTGCGCGGTGTCGCCGATGGAGGGCGGCGGGTGGTCGGCCGGGATCACGCCAAGATCAACCCAGCGCAGGCCGCAATCGGTCATCAGGAACACCGAGGTCGCCGTACCCGGCGGCAGCCGCCCGCCTGGCGGGTCTGCGAAGGTCAGCTCAAGGTCGAGGCTGCTGTTGGACGTCCGCGGCGCGACCACCCACGCCTTCGGCGGAATGAACACCGTCGACTGCGCAAAGAGCTTCGGCGCGCCGCCTGGCGGATCGTAGTCGAACAGACCGACGACGGCGGGGCTGAACTTTACCGAGACGGCGCGCGCCGTGCAGTCGACATGGAACCCTGAGGAAGGCGGCTCGCTCCAGCCTTGCAGGCCGGAGAGCTGCTGGCGCGGCGGCAGGCCACCGGCCAGCACGAGCCCCGCGTCGGTGAATTGCGACGAGGTCAGGGCGAGCAGGCCGGGAATATCGAGGAAGCGCTTCTGCAGATAGGTGATGGAGTGGTCGTCGCGTCCGATCTCCTTGAAGCCCGTCGGGCCCGCGGAACCCAGCACGGCGTCCTTTGCCTGGCTGGCCGCCACCTGTGCGATCACCAAGGATGAGATGGGGGTGAGGGTGAAGAAGCCGGCGATCTGACACCAGGTGGAATCCGCGCTCCACGTAAGCGTCAGCGTCGTCTCGATATTCGGGCCGTTGGCGACAAACGTGCCGACGGTCGTGATGGCCACCGAAACATTGATGCCGAGAAGCGGGCAAGCCTCCACCGCCACGACCTCGGCCGAGGCCAACACCAGGGGCGGGGGCGGCAGGCCGAGCTCCTGGGTGGTGAGGTAAGCGCCGGAAGCCGGGGCGCCGGGCACATGGCTCGGATCCGACTTCGCCAGATCGGCAATCGCGGCGTCCAGGCCCTTGATGAATGGCTCTGCAATGAGCCCGCCGGGCACGATGAGGGTCCAATCGGCGCCAGGCGGGACGCGGTTGACCACCGTCCCATCCAGCGGATCGGCCAAATCGGAGGCGATGCGGACCACCACGACCCCGTTCTTGACGTAAATGGCCCCTTTCTGCGCGCCGAAGTCCCCCAGTCCCCCCAGGGCGACCTCTCCCGGATCGATGAGATCCGCCAGCACCGACGAATAGGCGAGCACGGGCTTGGGCCCCTTCGGGGTCGGCCGAATTATCACCTCGAGCGTCAGGG
Source organism: Phenylobacterium sp. (assembly GCA_028291285.1). Next base: position 2,789 of record JAQGIJ010000308.1, read on the forward strand.
GAACGGCCACGGTGGCAACCAGAGTCGCCGGCTGCTTGAGACTCCCCGCCGCTTGGGCCACCGCGTAACTGTCGTAATAGCGGATCAAGAGGCCGAGGCGAGCGGTGACCTTGCCCGTGTCAAACTCCACCACCTCGCAAGTATCGCAGGTGATACGGTCCACAAGCTTGTCCGTGGGGGGTTGACCTGGGGGCGCGGGGCCGACGGGCGCAGTCGGCGACGACAAGCGCCGGCCATCCACCTGTCGCTTTAGGAGCTCTCCGAACGCCTCCTCGCGGAACTGCAGCTCGACAATCGCCAAAGCGCATCCTCCTGGTACAGCCAAGCCGGTAGCTGTCCAGCTACAGGGCGCTTGATGCGGCGGCGGCGCAATGAGGTTTTCGGCAGGCTGCGACGTCTGTCGCGCTGGCCGCCGCGCAGCAACATGGCGACAGCGAACCTTGCAAACCTCGCCTACGGCGCGAACACATCCAAGGTTGACAACAGACCGAGACGGCAACCTGCTATGATCGCCATGGCGCAGGGAGACATGTCTTGACGGGCAAGCTCGAGATCGACGCCCTGCCTGATCTCGGCCCTCCGGCGTCATCGCCGGCGCCGGCGCCGGCGATCGACATCTCACGGACATTGGAAACCGGCCTCCGCCAGGCCTTCGTCGCGTTCGCCGCCGCAGCGCCGCCGCCCGGAGAGTCATTTGGTCAGACCGTCTCGCCCCCGGCTAGCGCGGTCGCCACCGCGCCCGCACCCATGCCGCCTATCGAGGTTCCGGCGGCTCTGGGCGTCGCCGGCGCCGTGCTCCCTCAGGTCGTGAGCTGGCGGGACTCGGAGCTCAACCGGCGAAGCGCTGAATCGACACACGGCCCACCGCCCGCGCAGCCTGTCCGCCAGGCCCCCCGCGACCAGGAGAGCTCATGACCACGCTCATAAACGCCGGCGGCGCCGGCGACGGGATTCTAGGCTCGACGACCTCCCACGCGAGGAACGGCATCGTCGGCGAGAACGACGACACGACCGCGCGCAACGCCGCCACGCCCGCCGGCAACGGGGTGTTCGGCTTCACCAAGGTCCCGGATGGGGCGGGCGTCTATGGCGCGCACGTTTCCACGGGCATCGGGGTCGCCGGCCTTGGCCTGATCGGCGTTTCCGGGGGCAGCCTCAACGGCGTCGGCGTGATGGGGGTCAGCGCCCCGGCCGGAGGCAAGGGTG
>JAQGIJ010000318.1 GCA_028291285.1 Phenylobacterium sp.
GCGTCATCGCACACCGGTGCGAAGCCCGGGCCTGACAAGGGCTCGGCTGGCGGCGCAGACGCGGGCGCGAGTCCGTCCGGACCGGGATAGCGCCAGGGTTGCCGGCGACAGGAGCGACGGGTTGGGAACGAGGCCGAACCGAGACGCGACGAGGGCCCTGCCATGGCCGCAGTCGCGCGCCGGCGGCGTCAGCATGGGCCGGGAGAGCGGGCGATGACCGAGCTGCGAATGAATCGTCGCCGGCTGCTGGTGGGCGGAGCCGCAATCGGCGCCGCCGGGGCGGCCGTGGCGGCGGCGCGACATGACGGCGAGCTCGGCGCGCCGCCTCAGCAGTTCCACGGCGCGATGCCCTGGCAGGAAGGCGCCGCCGACTTCCCGCCCGGCGCCTCGGGCGCAGGCTACGTGTTCTTCACGCCCGCGGAGGCGGCGTTCATCGAAGCCGCCGTGGCGCGGTTGATCCCCAACGACGCCGTGGGCCCCGGCGCCATGGAGGCCGGGGTCCCGACCTTCATCGATCGCCAGCTCGCCGGCCAGTACGGTCACGGCCTGCATTTCTACCTCGGCGGGCCATGGCCGAAGGGCACGCCCGAGCAGGGCTACCAGAGCCGCTTCACCCCGGCCCAGCTCTACCGGAACACGATCCCCGCCATCGAGACCTATGTCGGGCGGAACTTCCGCGGAGCGAGCTTCCACGGGCTCTCCGCCGCCGACCAGGACAAGGTGCTGCAGGGCTTCGAGAGCGGATCCATCCAGCTCGACGGCGCCGACGGGCAGGGCTTCTTCACCATGCTGCTGCAGAACACCAAGGAGGGCTACTTCTCCGACCCGATCTACGGCGGCAACCGCGGCATGGCCGCCTGGAAGATGATCGGCTTTCCGGGCGCGCATTACGACTATCGCGAATGGATCGGGCGGCACGGCGAGCCCGTGCCGTATCCCGCCGTCTCATTCCTGGGGCGGCCCGGATGGAAGAAGGCCTGAACTGATGGCGACGACGCTCAAGCCTGTCGACGCGGTGATCGTGGGGTTCGGCTGGACCGGCGCGATCCTGGGTCAGCAGCTCTGTGACGAAGGCCTCGAAGTGGTGGCCCTGGAACGCGGGCCGTGGCGCGACACGCCCACCGATTTCCCGCCGACCTTCGCCCAGGACGAGCTGCGCTACATGTGGCGCCACCACCTGTTCCAGAACGTCACCTACGACACGCTCACCGTCCGCAACAACACCAGCCAGCAGGCGCTGCCGATGCGCCGCCTGGGCTCCTTCCTGCTCGGCACCGGGGTGGGGAGCGGCGGCGTCCACTGGAACGCCCAGATCTGGCGCTTCCTGCCCACCGACTTCCTGACCAAGACGCACAACGCGCAGCGCTATGGGCGCAAGGCCGTCACCGACTACGACCTCACGGTCCAGGACTGGGGCGTGACCTATGACGAACTGGAGCCCCACTACCAGAGTTTCGACAAGCTCTGCGGGACCAGCGGCAAGGCCGGAAACCTGCGCGGCCAGATCCAGCCGGGCGGAAACCCGTTCGAGGGCCCGCGGTCGGAGGAATACCCCACCCCGCCCTTGCCGCAGGGCTATGCGCCGACCCTGTTCGCGCAGGCCGCGGCGGGCATGGGCTACCATCCGTTCCCGCATCCGACCGGCAACCTCTCGCAGCCCTACACCAATCCCCTGGGCGCGCAGATCGCCGAGTGCACCTACTGCGGCTTCTGCGAGAAGTTCGGCTGCGGCAACTATTCGAAAGCCAGCCCCCAGACCACGGTCCTGCCGTACCTGATGCTGAAGCCCAACTTCACGCTCAAGACCGAGTCCGAGGTGCTCAAGATCGAGCTGACGCCCGACCGACGGCGGGCGACCGGCGTGACCTATGTGAACAGCGCCGGCGAGGAGTTCTTCCAGCCGGCGGAGCTGGTGATCCTGTCCGCCTACGTCCTGCAGAATGTCCGGCTGCTTCTGCTCTCAGGCATCGGCCAGCCCTACGATCCGCAGACTGGCAAGGGCGTGGTCGGCAAGAACTACGCCTACCAGACCATGTCCTCGGTGAACGTCTTCTTCGACGACAAGATCCTCAACCCGTTCATCGGCGCCGGCGCCCACGCGATGGTGATGGACGAGTTCAACGGCGACAATTTCGACCACTCGGGCCTGGGCTTCATCGGCGGCGCCTACATCGCCAGCATGGTCACCGGCGGGCGGCCCATCGAGATGATCTACACGCCCCAAGGCACGCCCGCCTGGGGGCTCGCGTGGAAGCACGCCGCGGCGAAGAACTACCTGCGCTCGTTCGCGATCAGCATCCACGGCTCCTGCATGAGTCATCGCGGCAACTACCTCGATCTCGACCCGACCTACCGGGACACCTTCGGCCGCCCGATGCTGCGCATGACCTTCGATTTCACGGACAACGAACACAAGATGTCCGACTACGTCACGGCCAAGGCGGCCGCGGTCGCCAAGGCGATGAATCCGCGGGAGATCAAGGTCAACTCGCGGAAGGGCTCCTGGAGCGTGGTTCCCTATCAGACGACCCACAACACCGGCGGGGCGATCATGGGCGACAATCCGACCGACAGCGTCGTCAACAAGTACCTGCAGGTCTGGGGCGTCCCCAACCTGTTCTCCATGGGGGCGGGCGCCTACCCGCAGAACGCGGGCTACAATCCCACCGCCACCCTGGCCGCCCTGGCCTACATGTCCGCCGATGCGATCCGGCGACAGTACCTGAAGGCGCCCGGTCCCCTGGTGCAGGCTTGAGGGTGCGGTGGTGCGCAGGGCCCTCTCCCTGGTCGCGGCGTCGCTCCTCCCAGCGGCGATCCTGGCCGGTCTGGCGCTCGCCCAGACGCGAACCACCGTCGGCCCGCCCGGCGCGAGGACCCCGACCGAGCTCCTGACGGCGCCCTTGCCGACCACCGGGCCCGAGGCGGCGCAGATCCAGCTCGGCCGCAACCTGGTGATCGCCGGCGACTGCCTGTCCTGCCACACCCGGCCCGGGGGCGTGCCGATGGCCGGCGGGTATGCCATGCAGACGCCGTTCGGCGTCATCTACACGCCGAACCTGACCTCGGACCGGCAGACCGGTATCGGCGGCTGGACCCCCGACCAGTTCTACCAAGCCTTGCACACGGGCCGTGACGACGTAGGCCGCTATCTCTATCCGGCCTTCCCGTACGTCAACTTCACCAACGTCACGCGCCAGGACAGCGACGCCATGCTGGCGTACCTGAAGACCGTGCCCGCGGTCAGCTACACGCCGCCGGCGAACAAGCTGCCCTTCCCGCTCAACATCCGCCTCGTCGTGTGGGGCTGGAACCTGCTGTTCTTCCGGCCGCACACCTTCCAGCCGGAGCCCGGCCAGTCGGCGCAGTGGAACCGCGGCGCCTACCTGGTACGCGGCCTCGGCCACTGCGGCGGATGCCATACCCCGGCGAATTTTTTGGGCGCAGCCGAGAAGAGCAAGAGCTTCTACGGCGGATACCTGGAGTACGGGGTCCCCCCCGACCTGACCGCCAATCCCCGGACCGGGCTCGGCAGTTGGACGGTGGCCGAGGTCACCGAATATCTGAAGACCGGCCGCAACGGCCGCGCCCAGGCGTCCGGGCCCATGACGGACGTGATCTCCTACTCCACCTCGCTGATGAGCGACACGGACCTGCAGGCCATCGCCGTCTATCTCAAGAGCCGGCCCGCGAGCCCCTCGCCCTCCCCGAGCGCGCCGGACCCCGCCTCGATGCGCCGCGGCGCGGCCATCTACTCCGACGCCTGTGCCTCCTGCCACCTCGAACAGGGCCGCGGCCAACCGCGTTATTTCCCGCCGCTCGGCCACGACGCTGTCGTCCAGCAGGCCAATCCGGACGGGGTGCTGCACATGATCCTCGCCGGGACGCGGACGGCGACGACCCTGGCGCGCCCGTCTCCGATGACGATGCCGAGTTTCGCCTGGAAGCTGACCGACCAGGAGGTCGCCGACGTCACCACCTACCTGCGCAACAGCTGGGGCAACCGCGCCTCGCCGGTCTCCGCCGACCGGGTCGCCTATCTGCGCCGCAAGCTCGACCTCAAGACCTCGTCCCTCACCCAGAACTCCGGCGACCACTATTGAGGCGGCTCGCCGGGAGGCCTCCGTCGATCGGGAGCTGTCCCATGTTCCGCATAGTCGCAGCCGGGCTCGTCGCCGCCGCAGCCGCAGCCGTCACTCCGCTTGCCCCGGCCTTCGCCCAGCCGGTGCAGAAGACGACCGTGCAGGAGCAGCCGTTCCCCGGCCCGATCGACCACACCGTCATGGTCCGAACGCTCGTCGCGGGGGGCGCTGAAGTCGCGCCGCACACCCACCCGGGCGTCGAGATGGCCTATGTCGCCGATGGCCAGGCGCTGGTGAGTATCGCCGGGCGGCCCGACCAGAAGGTGGCCGCCGGCGGCAGCTTCTCCGTCCCGAACCACGTCGTTCACAGCGTGCGCAACACCGGCGGGGGCCCGCTGACCATGATCTCGACCTATGTGGTCGATCGGCGCAAACCGATCGCCACACCGGCTCCGCCCCCCCAGATAGGGCCTTTCCGTCAGCTCTTCGGCAGCTCTGCGGCGCTCCATCCGCCGCCGAGGTCCTCGACCAGCAGCACGCTGGCTATCAGACGTTGCTGCAGGACGGTGAGCACGTTCAACGAGGCGGTGAGCGCGATCGCCTGCGCCGTGATGACCGTCGTGTAGTCCACCGTTCCCGCGCGGTATTCGGCGAGGGTAAGCTGCACGGTCTCCCGGGCGGCGGCCTCGGTCTGCAGGAGCACGGCTTCCTGCTGCTGAAAGATCCGCGCGGCGGCGAGCTCGTCTTCGACGCTCTGGAATGCGGTCAGCACCGTCTGACGATAGGTGGCGACCTGTTCGTCATAGAACGCGCGCGCGGCGGCGACCTGGCCGCGCCGGAAACCGAAGTCGAGCAGGGTCTCGCTCACGGCCGCGCCCAGCGACCAGAAGCTGGTCGCTGCGTTGAACAGGTTCCCCAGACTGCTCGCCGACTCGCCATAGGCGCCGGACAGCGTCAGGCTTGGGAAGTAGGCCGAGATCGCCACCCCGACCTGAGCGTTGGCGGAGGCGACCTGACGCTCCGCCACGGCGATGTCGGGCCGCCGCTCGAGCAGGGTCGACGGGAGGCTGATGGGCGGGACCGGCACGTTGCGGCTCAGCCGGACCGGCGGGATGCTGTGCGTCGCCGGGGGCGCGCCGGTGAGCACGGCGATGGCGTGCTCCATCTGGGCGCGGGTCACGCCGATCGCAATCAGCGTCGCCTCGGCGCTGTAAAGCTGGGTCTGGGCCGCCAGGACCGCCGACAGGGGCTGGGTCCCTTCCTGGTACTGGGCCCGGACGATCTGAAGGTAGATCCGGTAGCCGGCGATAGTGTCGCGAAAGAGCACGGCCTCCTCGTCCAGGACACGGAGCTGAAAGTAGTCTTCGGCCAGGATGGCCTGCGCCGACAGCCTCGCGTTGGCGATCTCGGCGGCCCCGACCTGGGCGAGCGCCTTCTCGCTCTCCACGGTGCGCCGCACCCGGCCCCAGAGGTCGGGCACCCATGCGGCCTCCAGCTGTCCGACGGCCGCCGTGGTCGTGCCGGACGGCGAGACCGTCACCGCGGTCCCCGTCCCGGGCGTCGTGGTCGCGTTCGTGCCGCCGCCGTTATGGCTGCGCTGAAGATCGACGACGCCCGAGAGCGTGGGAAAGAAGGCGGAGCGCCCTTCGGCGACGATGGCGTGAGCCTGTCGGTAAACCGCCTCGAACTCCTTGACGGTCTGATTGGACGTGGCGACGCGGCGCTCCAGGTCATCCAGCACAGGGTCGTTGAACATCGACCACCAGGCGCCCCTGTCGATCTGGTCGGCCGGATCGCTCGGGCGCCAGCCCGCCGCCTCCTTGAACCTGGGCGTGATCGGCGCGCTCGGCCGATGGTAGTTCGGCCCGACCGCGCAGCCGGCGACCGAGACGGCCATGCCCAACCCCGCGAGGCGCGCGAAGCGCCGGTTCCGGGCTGGGGGCGGCGGACGGCGCAGGCTTGCCATGTCCGCCTCACTCCGCAGGCGCCGGAGCCGGAGGCTCCGAGGGCGTGGGCGCCTCGTCGGCGCCCGCCGCATCGGGCCTGCGCCGCACGCGCCGAAGCTTGTCGAGATAGAGGTAGATCACCGGCGTGGTGAACAGGGTCAGCACCTGCGAGACCAGCAGCCCGCCGACGATGGCGTAGCCGAGCGGGCGGCGGAACTCCGACCCGGTGCCCCCCATCAGGATCATCGGCA
>JAQGIJ010000392.1 GCA_028291285.1 Phenylobacterium sp.
GGCCGAGCCGCCGCCGCGCCCGGCGAGCCTTCAGGCCGACGACGTGATCCTGCGCACCAAGCGCGATCTGGGGGAGGGGCCCGACGGGCCCGGCGCGCCGTTCACCGCCAGGAGCCCCAACGACGTCGCCTGGCTGGAGCGGACGCTGACGGAGCGGGTGGTGGCGGCGCTCGCCGGCGCCGAGCCGCCCGCCGCCACGCGGCTTCGCCACCGCGCCTTGCTGGAGGAGGCTTCGGCCCGGCTGCGCGCCGCCCTCGCGCAGGACAAGGCGCTGGAGCTCGCGGCCGAGGACGTCCGCCTCGCCGCCCGCGCGCTGGATCGCATCACCGGCCGCATCGATCCGGAGGCGGTGCTGGGGAAGATCTTCGCCAACTTTTGCATCGGCAAGTGACGGCCCCCTTGGGCCTCGGGCGAGGGGCGGTGGGCGCACGGCCAGCGCGAGTGTTTCACGTGAAACAATCTGGCGAGGCTGGCCGCACGACGTTCGTTGTTTCACGTGAAACACAGCACCTCCCGGGGGAGGTGAATCCGCGCGTGCGATCGGCTATATAGCCCGCGCTCGCCCCCGCCAGCCGGGGGCGTCTATCCTTGGGAATGGCGCCTTTGAGCTGGGACGTGATCATTATCGGCGGCGGCCACGCGGGCTGCGAGGCGGCGGCCGCTTCGGCGCGCTTCGGCGCGCGCACCCTGCTGCTGACCCACAAGCTCGAGACCATCGGCGAGATGAGCTGCAACCCGGCGATCGGTGGCCTCGGCAAGGGCCACCTGGTCCGGGAGATCGACGCGCTCGACGGCTTGATGGGACGGCTCGCCGACAGGGCTGGCATCCAGTTCCGCCTGCTGAACCGCTCGAAGGGCGCGGCGGTGCGGGGCCCCCGCTCGCAGATCGATCGGCGGCTGTATCGCGAAGCGATGCAGGCCGAGCTCGCGGCGACGCCCAACCTCACGGTCAAGGCGGAAGCGGTGGAGGATCTGGTTCTCGTTGGCGGCCGGGTCACGGGCGTCGTCGGCGGCTCGGGCGAAACCTACCGCGCCGGCCGGGTCGTGCTCACGACGGGCACCTTCCTGAAAGGCGTGATCCACCGGGGCGAGGAGCGGAGCGCGGCCGGCCGGGTGGGCGACGCCCCGGCGATCGGCCTTGCCGAACGGCTCTATGCGTCCGGCCTGCGGATGGGCCGGCTGAAGACCGGCACGCCGGCCCGCCTGGATGGCACGACCATCGCCTGGGACAAGCTGGAGATGCAGGACGCGGACGAGGCGCCCGTGCCCTTCTCCTTCCTGACCGAGGCCATCACCACGCCGCAGATCCAATGCGGCATCACCTACACGACCGCCGAGACCCACCGGATCATCGCCGAGCGGCTGTCGGAGTCGGCGGTCTATGGCGGCCGGGTCTCAAGTAAGGGGCCGCGCTACTGCCCCTCGATCGAGGACAAGGTCGTCCGCTTCGCCGACAAGACCAGCCACCAGATCTTCCTCGAGCCGGAAGGCCTCGACGACGACACCGTCTATCCGAACGGCATCTCCACTTCGGTCTCGGCCGAGACCCAGGACCTCTTCCTACGCACCATCCCGGGCCTGGAGCGGGTGCGGGTGAAGCGGCACGGCTACGCCATCGAGTACGACTACGTGGATCCGCGCGAGCTCTATTCGACGCTGGAGACGAAGGCCCTGCCCGGCCTCTACCTCGCCGGACAGATCAACGGCACCACGGGCTACGAGGAGGCGGGCGCCCAGGGGCTGGTCGCCGGCCTGAACGCTGCGCGCGCGGCCTCCGGCGCCGAGCCGGCGCAGTTCGCCCGCGACGAGGCCTATATCGGCGTGCTGATCGACGATCTCGTCACCCGGGGCGTCACCGAGCCCTATCGCATGTTCACCAGCCGGGCGGAGTTCCGGCTGACGCTGCGCGCCGACAACGCCGATCAGAGGCTGACCGCCCGGGGCGTCGACGTGGGCGTCGTCGGCGCAGCGCGGGCGCGGGCGTTCGCCGCCAAGGCCACAGCGCTCGCCGAAGCCCGCGCGCTCGGCAAGTCGCTGAGGCTGACGCCGGCCGAAGCGGCCAGGGCGGGGCTGCTCGTGAAGGCGGACGGCCAGCGGCGCGATCTCCTGCAGCTGCTGGCCTATCCCTCTATCGGATTCGAGGATCTCGCCAGGATCTGGCCGCAGGTCGCCGGCTGGTCGCCGGTCGTCCGCGAGCAGCTGGAGATCGACGCGTCCTACGCCGGCTATCTCGACCGGCAGGCCGCCGACGCCGAGGCCTTCCGCCGCGACGAGGACCTCCGGCTGCCGGCCGACCTCGACTATGTCGGCGTCGGCGGGCTGTCGAACGAGGTGCGGGAGAAGCTGGCCGCGGTGCGCCCCCTGACCCTTGGCCAGGCCGCCCGCATCGAGGGCGTCACGCCCGGCGCGCTCACCGCCCTCCTGGCCCATGTCCGCCGCCGCGCCGCTTGAGAGGCCCGCGCCGGTGGAGGTGAGCGACGCGGAGAGCTTCGCGCGCGCCGCGCAGGCGACGCCGGCGCAGATCGCCGATCTCCACCGCTTCCGCGAGCTACTGGCGGACTGGAACGAAAAGATGAACCTGGTGGGGCCGGCCACCCTGGAGGTCTTCTGGAACCGCCACGCCTGGGACTCGGCCCAGCTGCTGAGGCTCGCGCCCGAGGCGCTGAGCTGGGCGGACCTGGGCGCGGGCGCCGGCCTGCCCGGCCTGGTGCTGGCGATCCTCGGCAAGGGACGGCCGGGGTTCCACGTCCACCTGATCGAGAGCATGGCCAAGCGCTGCCGTTTCCTGACTCAGGTGGTGGGTGAGCTCGACTTGCCGGCCAGCGTCCACAACGATCGTGCGGAAAACCTGCAGCTTCATGTGGACATCGTCACCGCGCGCGCTTGCGCCCCGCTCGTGCGCCTGCTCGGGTATGCCCGGCCCTACCTGAAGGCGGGCGCGCTCGGCCTGTTCCTCAAGGGACAAGATGTAGCTGCCGAGCTTGAGGAAGCATCAAGATCTTGGGATTTCGAGGCGGACTTGCTACCGTCGCTCAGTGATCCCCGGGGCCAGGTGGTGCGCGTGAGGAGACTGGGTCGTGCCCGACAAGTCTGACCGGCCGCTGCGCGTGCTCGTCGTCGCCAACCAGAAGGGTGGCGTCGGCAAGACGACGACGGCGATCAACCTGGGCACCGCGCTGGCGGCGGTCGGCGAGAAGGTGCTGCTGATCGATTCCGACCCGCAGGGCAACGCCTCGACGGGCCTCGGCGTCGGCCGGGCGCTGCGTAAGAACACCCTCTACGACGTGCTGATGAGCGCGATGCCGATCATCGAGGCGGTGGTGAAGACCGACCTGCCCGGCCTCGACCTGGTGCCGGCCGATCCCGACCTCTCCGGCGTGGAGCTGGAGCTCGGCCATCAGGCGCGCCGCTCCTTCAAGCTGCGCGACGCCCTGGAGCTGGTGCGCCAGGGCGGCGCCTACACCTATGTGCTGATCGACTGTCCGCCGTCGCTCAACCTGCTGACGGTGAACGCCATGGCCGCGGCCGACGCCGTGCTGGTGCCGCTGCAGTGCGAGTTCTTCGCCCTGGAGGGGCTGAGCCAGCTGATGCGCACCATCGACCTGGTGCGCGGCAGCCTGAACCCGAAGCTCGAGATCCAGGGCATCGTGCTGACCATGTACGATCGCCGCAACAGCCTCTCCGAGCACGTGGCGCGCGACGTGCGCGGCCACTTCGGCCAGACCGTCTACCAGACGGTGATCCCGCGGAACGTGCGGGTCTCCGAGGCGCCGTCCTTCGGCAAGCCGGCGCTCGTCTACGATCTGAAGTGCGCGGGGAGCCAGGCCTATCTGAAGCTTGCCCGCGAGGTGGTGCTGCGCGAGCGCGCGCGGTGGCGCACCCTGGCCGCCGGGGCGGCGTGAGGAGATGACCATGGCTGCTGAGAGCCGCAGAGGACTGGGCCGTGGCCTGTCGGCGCTGCTGGGCGAGGAAGAGGCGCCGGCCGCCGCCGACGCCCGTGACACGGTTTCCAGCCTGTCGCTGGAAGGCGCGCGCGAGATCCCCATCGAGCTGATCCACCGCAACGTGAACCAGCCGCGCCAGCACTTCGCCGAGCTGGAGATCGCCGAGCTTGAGGAGTCGATCCGCGCCTCCGGCGTGCTGCAGCCGATCCTGGTTCGGCCCTCGCCGAGCCGGCCCGGCGAGTTCGAGATCGTCGCCGGCGAACGCCGCTGGCGCGCCGCCCAGCGGGCCGGCGTGGGCGCCATTCCCGCCCTGGTGCGGCAGATGGGCGACGACAAGGCCTATGAAATCGCCATCGTCGAGAACGTCCAGCGTGAAGACCTCAACGCCATGGAGGAGGCGCGCGCCTACGACACCCTGATGAGCCGCATGGGCTACACCCAGGAACGGGCGGCCAAGGCGGTGGGCAAGAGCCGCAGCCACCTGGCCAATACGCTGCGCCTGCTGCAGCTGCCGGCCTCCGTGCAGGAGCACGTGCTGCACGGCCGGCTGTCGGCCGGCCACGCTCGCGCGATCCTCGCCAGCGACGACCAGGAGACGGTGGCCGAGCAGGTGGTGGCCCGCCAGCTCTCCGTGCGCGACGCCGAGGCCCTGGTCCGCAACAAGGCTGCGGGACCGAAGAAGGCGTCGGGTCCGCGCAAGCCCGCGAAGGACGCCGACACCGCGGCCCTGGAGAGCGACCTCGAGGACGCGCTCGGCATGAGCGTCGACATCGCCGACCGCGGCGGTTCGGGCGAGCTGAAGATCCGCTACGCGAGCCTGGAGCAGCTCGACGAGCTCTGCCGCCGGCTGACGCGGGGCTGAACGGCAATCAGCCGAAGAGATCCGCCTGGGCCGCGGCCTTGGCGCCTTCGATCTCCAGCAGCTTCAGCTTGGTCGCCTGTCCGCCCGGGGCGGAGAAGCCGCCGAGCTTGCCGCCGGCCGCGGTCACCCGATGGCAGGGGACGACGATCGGCCAGGGGTTCTTGCCGAGCGCCTGGCCAACGT
>JAQGIJ010000434.1 GCA_028291285.1 Phenylobacterium sp.
TGACCACGCGCATGATCAGCGGGTCGGCGCCCCCGCCGCCCGACAGCGCGTCCTGCCAGTCGGTGAGGAAACAGGCGCGCCCCAGCACCGCCTGCAGCGCCACCACCGCCAGCGACGCCAGGTGCGCAAGCCGCAGCCCGCGGATGCGGACGAAGCCCCAGCCCAGCTTCGCGCCGAGCGGAATAAGGAGGAGGCCGGCCACGTTGAAGCCGATCACCAGCAGGTGCAGCGCCAGGACCAATTCGGAAAGCAGGGGGCGCATGAGCTGAGCTTAGCCCGTTCGCACCGCCCCTACCTCTCCCGGGACCTGCCGATGCCCTGGAAGTCTTTGTCGGTGATGGATGAGAAGATGCGGTTCGCTGCGATCCGTTCACCGCGACAGCTGATTTCCGGTGATGGGCGGGTGGCGAACTTCACTGTTGGCGACGAGCAGATATCGCTGGCGCCGGAGCCAACTGCACCTGTGCTGGTGCGCCCATCTGGTTCGGTTGGCCCGGCGCGATCACCAGGTAGCGCCGCTCGTTTGGGGCGGACCCGATCACCAGTTGCCGTATCGGTCCCGCGGCGTTGACGATGGCTGAGCCCGCGGTGTTGGTCGTGAAGGCGGCGAGCGGCTGCAGCGGAAGCGAACCGTCGGCCGAGGCGGACAGCGCCAGCACATAGGCCGCCTTGGGTCGAAGGCCGGCGACGGCGGCCTGCAGGACCTGGACCAGGCCCTGATCGAAAAGGCTGACGCTGCTCGTGGGCCCGGGCGCGCCCGGCGCGCCAAGCGTCACATGCGCCGCTTCGCCCGCAAGGCCGAGGGGCTGCAGCCCCTGACGGCCGTCGCCGGACGGAACCGCTCCGGGCACATAGTTCACCGCCTGAGCCGCCTGGCCGATCGGTATGGTGGCGATCACCCGGTTGGTCGCCGTGTCGATGGCCGCCATCGCGTCCTGGTTCTCCAGCCCCACGTAGACCCGCGCGCCATCGCCGGAGGGCCAGAGGCCGTGCGGCAGCTTGCCGACCGGGATCGTAGCGACTTTGGCGAAGTCGTCGCGCCGGAACACCTGCACCTCGTTCAGTCCGCCCACGGTGACGTAGGCGAACCGACCGCCGGGCCTGTCGACGAAGTTGACGTGGTTGGTGATGGGACCGGTGTCGATCACCTTCAGGGTTGCGAACGGCGGCCGAGAGGCGATGACGACCGTCTTGCCGACGTCCTTCAGCGTATACCAGACCTGCGTTCCGTCCGGCGTAGCGGCGATATTCGGGCAAAAGGGGCTGGGCTGGGCGACACGGCCGACCTCGGCGTGGGTGGCGACGTCGAAGACCACGAGTTCGGGCGTGAACGACGAGCAGACGTAGCCCAAGCGCCCATCGGGCGAGAATATGGTCATGCCCGGGCCGTTCGGGGTCCTTAGGCGGCCAGCCTCCTGATACGTCCGCCCGTCGAGGACGGAGACGTAGTCTTCTCCGCGCACCGTCACCCAGACCTCGCGGCCGTCAGGGGTGAAGAAGGCCTCGTGCGGCGAGCGGCCCACATAGGTCGTCGCCTTCACGGCGTTGGTGGCGGTGTCGATGAAGGTGACCGAGTTGGAACCGATCGAAACCACCGCGATGGTCCTCCGGTCCGGCGAAAAGCCCATGCCGTGGACCAGCACCTGACCTCGGTAAAGTGGACTGAAGTTGGCTGGCTGCGGGTCGCCCAGCCGGATCACGCCCAGGAGCACGTTGGCGGCGGGATCGATGACCGAGACGGTGTTGGAGAACTGCTCGGCCGCGTAGACGCGGTCGCTGTGGCTTATCGGGAGATCAGGCGCGGCGGCGGCGAAGGGCGCCTGGCCGGCGCGGGCCGCCCCAGCGAGCGCGACGGCGGCGATGAGCGGAGCGATGCGCAGGAATCTCATGGGTTCTCTCCACGATGATGCGCCGGCTGCGTCGGCGCCGACCTCGCGGGCGGCAACGGGTCGCCGAGCGCCAGGCGCATGGCGGTGATCTCCTGCTGCTGGTCGACGACGATTTCCTGGGCGATGCGGCGCAGTTGCTCGTTGCGCCCGTAGCGCAACTCCAGGACGGCCATGTCGATGGCGCCCTGGTGGTGCGGGATCATCATCCCGGCGAAGTCGCGGTCGACGTCGCCCGACGGCCGAATCTCCATGTCGGCCATCATTCGCTCCATCGCCAAGCGGTTCGCAGCGAGGAAGGCTTGGTGCGGGTCGGTGGATGCAGGAGCCGGCGCGGCCCCCGTTTGCAATGCGAGGACGCCAAGGATCGCTGCGAGGGAGAGACGGCTATGCATCGCTCCGCGCCTTTCTCCCGATCGCCTCCGCGGCGACAGTCCCGAGCGCGGCGGTCATCGCATCGAGGCTGGTCCGGTGGCCGACCACGGACCCTCTGAGCCGGTCGGCGGCCTCGCTTGGCGGGAAGCGGCTGGAGCGGATTACAAATCCTGGTGGCGTCATAGCGAAGTCTCCGCGCGGCGGGGCCCGTCCGGAAGTCAGGGATTGTAAACCTGCCCGCTGCTGCGGCGAAGGCAGGCACTCCACAGCGGCAGTCAGTTATTCAGCTAACCCTTGAGGGCGCCGATCGCTC
>JAQGIJ010000413.1 GCA_028291285.1 Phenylobacterium sp.
GTGGCGCCCTTCTCCTTCTCCTTGATCAGGCTCCGCAGCGCGTCCTCGTAGCGGTCGTTGAACTGGCTGGGGTCGAAGGGGCCTTCCTGCTGCTCGATGATCCGGGTGGCGATGTCGATCATCTGCGGGTTCGGCTTGATGTCGGGGATGCGGTCGAAGAACTCGGCCGCGTTCTTCACCTCGCGGTTGGTGCGCAGCGAAAAGGCCAGGATGCCGCGGTCCCGCGGCTCCAGCGCCATCAGCCGCTCGCGCTGGTGCATGACCAGCCGTCCGAGCGCCACCTGGCCGGCCTTGGTCATGGCCTCGCGGATCACCGCATAGGCCTCCACCGCCATGTCGCCGTCCGGCGTCAGGAAATAGGGATCGTTCCAGTACAGGCGGTCGATGTCGCCCTCGTCGACGAAGCGCTCGATGTCGAGGGTGCGGGTGGTCTCCAGCCGGACGTTCTTGATCTCCTCGTCGCTGATGACGACGTAGCGGCCCTTCTCGATTTCGTAGCCCTTGACGATCTCGGAGCGGTCCACCGGCCCGGTCTCCGGGTCCGTCGGCACCATCTTGATGCGGTTGTGGGTGGTCTCGTGCAGCATGTTGAACTGCACGTCGCTGGTGCGCGTGGTCGCGGTGTAGAGCGCCACCGGGCAGCTCACGAGGCTCAGGCGCAGATAGCCCTGCCAGGTCGGACGGGTGGCCATGCCGGTCTCCGGAAATCTCCAGAGTCTCCAAACGCCGGCCGAGGGGATTCAGTTCGGGGACTCAGCGCACGCCGATCCTCCGCAGTCCGACCGCCTCCACCACGTCCAGCTGGAGCTTGCGATAATGGACCCGGACGCCGCTCGAGCCGCCGAACTCCATCAGCTGGTCGGTCCGCGGATCGTAGGCCGGCCAGGTCTGGCCGCCGCAGTTCGGGACGCTGGTCTTGGCGAAGGCGACCCAACAGGCGTGCATCAGGCTCGCCATGGCGCGGTCCTCGTCGCTGACCACGCTCATCGGCGTGCGCCGGCCCCAGTACTCCAGCACGTACTGGATCTCCGCGGCGTGGGCGGCGCGGGTGATGCGCGGCCGGAACCTGGCGCCCACGTAGGAGAATTCGTAGAGCCAGGCGGGCCTGCCGCCCGAAGCCCTGGCCGCCACCCAGCGGGCCGGGGCGCCCATGATGCTGTCGGTGAAGAGGGCGTGTGCGAAGGCGTCGGGGTCGGCGGCCTCGGCCCCGTAGGCCTGCTTCAGCGCCGGCGGCGCGGCCTGCGCCATCGCCGCCGCGCCCGGGAGGATCGCCATCAGCGAGTCCTCGCCGGAGTTGGAGCCGATGATCAGCGGCACGTCGTCGAAATGGCCGGAGGCGAGCGCCTGGGTCGGCGTCTCCCTCATCAGCCGGCCGTCGACGAACGGCCCGGCGGTGACCTTGAGGTCGGCGAACCGCTCGGCCGGCAGTGCGCGCAGGTCCGCCGCCGTGGCCGTGGGCGCAAGGCCCAGGCTCGCCATCGCCTGCACGCCCTGCTGCTCTTTCTGCGCCAGCGTCACCGGCCGCTCCCAGCCGCCGCCGGATTCGACGATGGCCTTTTGGTAGAGGCCGCGGGCCGCCGGCGTGGCGAGCAGCGCCAGGACGCTGGAAGCCCCGGCGGATTCGCCCAGCACGGTGACGTTGTCCGGAGCGCCGCCGAAGGCCGCGATGTTGCGCTTCACCCACTGGAGGGCGGCGATCTGGTCCATCTGGCCGTAGTTCCCGAGCGGCTCGGCGGGGCCGGCTTCGGCGCTCAGCGCCGGGTGGGCGAAATAGCCCAGCGCGCCCAGGCGGTAGTTGATTGCCACGAACACCACCCCGTCGCGGGCGAAGCTCTCCCCGTTGTAGATCCAGCCGGCGCCTGAGGTATGGCCGCCGCCATGCAGCCAGAGCATCACCGGCGCGCGCACGGCCCGCTTCGGGGCGAAGACGTTGAGCTGCAGGCAGTCCTCGGAGATCGCGCCGGTGGCCGCGCCCAGATTGGGCGCGCCGTCGGGGTTGATGTGCTGGATGCAGGAGGGGCCGGGGACGGCTGCGGGCCGCTCGCCGGCCCAGGAGAGCACCGGCTGCGGCGGCTTCCAGCGCAGACGCCCCACCGGCGGGGCGGCATAGGGAATGGCGCGGAACACCTCGCCCGAGCCCCGCGCCAAGCCGACGATCGTCCCGCCCTCGACGGTCAGCCGCACGGGCGGGTCGCGCTGCGGCGCCTGGGCGACAGCGGGCGGCGCAGCGGCGAGGGCGGCGGCCATGAGAACGGCGGCGAGGCGGATCATGATCGGCTCCCGTAAGCCGATGGAGCATCCGGCGGGGGCGGTTCAGTGGTCAAGGCTGTTCGCCCCCTCCGTCTCGCGCCTGTGGCGCGATCCACCTCCCCCGCGTTGCGGTGGAGGATCTGGGCCCAGATGCTCCACCGCTTGCGGGGGAGCTGTCGGCGAAGCCGACTGAGGGGGCGCAACACGTCTGGAACTTGACTCTCCCCCTTCCGCGTTAGAGAACAAATATGGAACGAAAGGAGTCCGGACCCCATGTCCCATCCTCGCGCAGCGGGGCGCCTGGCGAAGCTGCGGGCGAGCATCGCCGCGCTGGAGACCGACGGACGGGCGCACCCTGGCCGGCTGCCGTTCGGCGCGCCATCCGTGGACGAGGCCCTGGGCGGCGGCTTGGCGCTTGGCCGCTGGCACGAGGTGGGCGGCGAGGGGCTGGACGTCGAGACCTCGGCGGCGCCGGCGGCCTTCACGGCGCTGATGGCCGCGCCGCTTGCCCGGCAGGGCTGGGCGGTCTGGGTGCTGCGGCGCGACGACCTCTGGGCGCCGGGGCTGGAGGGCCTGGGCTTTCCGACCGCGCGGCTGATCCAGGTCTGCGCCCGCGACGAGGCCGAGGCGCTGGCGGTGATGGAGGATGCGCTGGGAACCGAGGGCGTCTCCGCCGTGATCGGCGAGGCCGACGCCGTGGACCTGACCGCGGGCCGGCGGCTGCAGCTCGCCTGCGAGAAGCGCGGCGCCACCGGCTTCCTGATCCGCCGGCGGCCGTTCGGCGGCGGGGCGAGGCGCGAGGCCCCGGGCTCGGCCGCGACCACCCGCTGGCGGGTGAGCTCGGCCCCCTCCGAGCCGGCGGCCGGCGACTTCGGCCTGGGGGCGCCGCGCTTCACCGCCGTGCTGGAACGCTGCCGGGGCGGACGGCCCGGCGCCTGGCTCTTCGAAGCGAAAAGCGCCTATTCGTTTGAAACCTTTGGGAAGGCCTCCGATGGGACGCACCCTCTGCGCCTGGTCGCCCACCTGGGCGATCGCCAACTGGCGCCGGCGGAACCCGCCCGCGCCGCCTGACCTCAGCACAGCCTCCGAGAGCTTGGCGCCCTTCGCCCTGCTGGAGACCGTGCGCGGGACCCGGCGGATCGCGGCGGTGAGCCTGGAGGCCGCGCAGCTGAAGCTCTATCCCGGCCAGAAGGCGACCGACGCCTTCGCCCTGGTCCCCGACCTCGCCACGGCGGACGCCGAGCCGGAGGCCGATGCGGCGGCGCTGATCGAGCTCGCCCACTGGTGCGTGCGCTTCTCGCCGGCGGTGGCGATCGACGCCCCGGACGGGCTCTTCCTCGACGTGGGCGGCGTCGCCCACCTCTGGGGCGGGGAGCCGGCGATGCTGGCCGACCTGCGCGCCCGGCTCACGGCCAACGGCCTGGCCTTCCGCCTCGCCGTCGCCGACACGGCCGGCGCGGCCTGGGCGCTGGCGCATTTCGGCGCCGACGGGAGCATTGCCCCGCCCGGCGGCCAGGCGGAGCTGCTGGGCCCGCTGCCCCCCGCGGCGCTGCGGCTCGATCCGGAGACCGCCGCCCAGATCGAGCGGCTGGGCCTGCGCAGGCTTTCCCAGCTGATGGCCATTCCCCGCGCGCCGCTGGGCCGCCGCTTCGGCGCCGGGATGCTCCTGCGGCTCGACCAGGCGCTGGGCCGCGCGGCCGAGGCGCTCGACTTCCAGCGCCCGCCCACCCCCTGGTTCTCCAGATTGTCATTCGCCGAGCCGATCAGCGCGCCCGAAGACATGGCCCGCGCGGCCTGCGACATCTCGGCCAGGATGTGCGCCCAGCTGGACGCCAAGGGCCAGGGCGCCCGGCGCTTCGAGCTCGCCTACCACCGGCTGGACGGCAAGGCGCTCACCGCCACCGTGGGCCTGTCGCTGGCCGGCCGCGACCCGGCGCGGCTGGGCAAGCTGTTCGCGCCGAAGCTCGATGTCCTCGACCCCGGCTTCGGGATCGAGGTGGTGACCCTCTGCGCCCATGAGGTGGAGCCGATCTCCGGCCGCCAAGTCCGGCTCGACACCAGCGCCGAGGCCGCCGCCGAGGAGGGGCTGGCGCCGCTGATCGACCGGCTGACCAACCGCCTGGGCGAGGACCGGGTCTGGCGCGCCGCGCCGGCGCAGAGCCATGTCCCCGAGCAGGCCGCCGTCCACGCCCGTCCGTTCGCGGCTTCCGGCCCGGGGCTCCATCATGCCTGGGACCCGGAGGCGCCCCGCCCGCTGCGCCTGTTCCGCCGGCCCGAGCCGGTGGACGGGGTGATCGCGCTGACCCCCGACGATCCGCCCAGCCAGTTCCGCTGGCGCGGCCAGATCCGCCGGGTGCGCCGCGCCGAGGGGCCGGAGCGCATCGGCGAGGAGTGGTGGAAGGCCGACATCGACGAGGTCTCGGTCGCCCACGTGCGCGACTACTACCGGGTGGAGGACCAGGCGGGCGGCCGCTTCTGGCTGTTCCGCGCCGGTCTCTACGAACCCGGCCAACCCGCCAAGTGGTGGCTGCACGGACTGTTCGGATGACGGAGCACACTGCATGAAGCCGAAGATCAGCCTGGTGACCCTGGGCGTGCGCGACCTGGAGCGCGCGGTGGCCTTCTACCGCGACGGCCTGAAGCTGCCGGTCCACGAGTCCTACAAGCCCGGCGAGGCGATCGCCTTCCTGCCCCTGGAGGGGACCTGGCTCGCCCTCTTCGGCCGCGAGGCGCTGGCGAAGGACGCCGATGTCTCATCTGAGGGCTCCGGTTTTGCGGGGATCACGCTGGCCCACAACGAACCCTCGAAGGAAGGCGTCGACCGCGTCTTCGCCGAGGCGCTGGCGGCCGGCGCCACCGCGGTCAAGCCGCCGCACGACGTCTTCTGGGGCGGCTACTCCGGCTACTTCGCCGACCCCGACGGCCACCTCTGGGAAGTCGCCTGGAACCCAATGACGGACCTGACGTGATGGCGGCGGCGTGGCGCAGGCCCATCCCATGACCCGCTACGCCGAGCTGCAGGCGACCAGCAACTTCTCGTTCCTGAAAGGGGCGTCGCATCCGGGCGAGCTGGTGCTGGGCGCCGATGCGCTGGGGCTGGCGGCGGTGGGGATCTGCGACCGCAACTCGCTGGCCGGCGTGGTGCGCGCCTGGAGCGAGGCCGGCAAGCGGCGCGAGGCGGGATCTGCGATCCGCGCGCTCACCGGCTGCCGGCTGGAGTTCGCCGACGGAACGCCCAGCCTCATCGTCTATCCCACCGACCGCGAGGCCTACGGCCGCCTCACCCGCCTGCTCACGATCGGACAGCGGCGGGCGGAGAAGGGATCGTGCGAGCTCCGCCTGGACGACTTCCTCAACCATGCGCCGGGCCAGCTCTGCCTGGTGGTCCCGCCCGACCGGCTCGACACGGCCTTCGAGGCCGAGCTGACGCGGCTGGCGGGCGAGTTGCGCGGCGACCTCTGGCTGGCGGCGGCTCGCCGCTACGGGGCGCGCGACCTGCAGCGGCTCTCCCGGCTGGCGGCCCTGGCGCAGGACGTCGGCGCGCCGATGGTGGCCACCAACGACGTGCTCTACCACGGCCCCGAGCGGCGGCCGCTGCAAGACGTGCTGACCTGCATCGCCGAGGGCTGCGCGATCCACGAGGCGGGCCTCAGGCTTGCGGCCAACGCCGAGCGCCACCTGAAGAGCGCCGAGGAGATGGCGCGCCTCTTCGCCCGCTTCCCCGGCGCGGTGGAGCGCAGCCTGGAGATCGCCGAGCGGATCGGCTTCGACCTCGGCCAGCTGCGCTACGAATATCCCGACGAGCCGGTGCCGCCCGGCAAGACCGCCATCCAGCACCTGCGCGACCTGGCCTGGGAGGGCGCGGCCTGGCGCTTCCCGGACGGCGTGGCCGAGCGCGAGGCTGCGACCATCGCCCATGAGCTCGAGCTCATCGAGAAGCTCGACTTTCCCAACTACTTCCTGACCGTCCACGACGTGGTGCGCTGGGCCCGCGAGCAGGGCATCCTCTGCCAGGGCCGCGGCTCGGCCGCCAACTCCCTGGTCTGCTTCTGCCTGGGAATCACCGCGGTCGATCCCACCAAGCCCGGCCAGGACCTGCTGTTCTCCCGCTTCATCTCCGAGACCCGCGGCGAGCCGCCGGACATCGACGTCGACTTCGAGCACGAGCGGCGCGAGGAGGTGATGCAGTACATCTACCGCCGCTATGGCCGCGAGCGCGCCGCCATCGTCGCCACCGTCATCCACTACCGCCCGCGCATGGCGATCCGCCAGGTGGGCAAGGCGCTGGGGCTGACCGAGGACATCACCGCGGCGCTGGCGAACACCGTCTGGGGCTCCTACGGCGACGGAGTGCCCGACGAGCACGTGCGCCAGGCCGGCCTCGATCCCGACGCCCCGGAGATCCGCCGCGCCACGGCGCTGGCCCAGGAGCTGCTGGGCTTTCCCCGCCACCTTTCCCAGCACGTGGGCGGCTTCGTGCTGACCCAGCGAAGGCTCGACGAGACTGTGCCGATCGGCAACGCCGCCATGGTCGATCGCACCTTCATCGAGTGGGACAAGGACGACATCGACGCGCTCGGCCTGATGAAGGTCGACGTGCTGGCGCTGGGCATGCTGACGGCGCTGAAGAAGAGCTTCGACCTGATGGGCATCGCCGACATCGCCGACATCCCCCAGGAGGTCCCGGAGGTCTACGAGATGCTGGGCCGGGCGGATTCCGTTGGCGTCTTCCAGGTGGAGAGCCGCGCGCAGATGTCGATGCTGCCGCGCATGAAGCCCAGGGTCTTCTACGACCTGGTGATCGAGGTGGCGATCGTCCGGCCCGGTCCGATCCAGGGCGACATGGTGCATCCCTATCTGCGAAGGCGGGAGGGGAAGGACCCGGTCGCTTATCCCTCGCCTGCGCCCGAGCACGGGCCGACGAACGAGCTGGAGAAGATCCTCAGCAAGACTTTGGGCGTGCCGCTCTTCCAGGAGCAGGCCATGCGCATCGCCATCGAGGCGGCGAAGTTCACCGACAGCGAGGCTGACGGGCTGCGCCGCTCCATGGCCACCTTCCGCCACTACGGCAGCGTCGGCGAGTACGGGGTCAAGTTCGTCGAGGGCATGGTCGCGCGCGGCTACGACCCGGCCTTCGCCCAGCGCTGCTTCCAGCAGATCGAGGGCTTCGGCTCCTACGGCTTCCCGGAGAGCCATGCGATCAGCTTCGCGCTCCTGGTCTGGGCCTCGGCCTGGGTGAAGTGGGCGAGGCCCGACGTCTTCTGCTGCGCCCTGCTCAACAGCCAGCCGATGGGCTTCTACCAGCCCGCCCAGCTGGTCCGCGACGCCCGCGAGCACGGCGTCGAGGTGCGGCCGGTCGACGTGATGTTCAGCGATTGGGACTGCACGCTGGAGGACGGCGGCTGCACTGGGGTTGGTGCGCTGCGGCCCCTCCGGCTCGGCCTGCGGCAGATCCGCGGCCTCAAGGAGGACGAGGGGCTGAAGATCATGGAGGCGCGCAAGGCGGGGGCCCGCACCTTCGAGGACTTCGCCCTGCGCTCGGGCGTCACCCGGCGGACGCTGGAGCTCTTGGCCGAGGCCGACGCCTTCCGCGGGGTGGGGCTGGAGCGGCGCCAGGCGCTCTGGGCGGTGAAGGGGCTGGTGGGCGAGATCGGCGCGGAGAAGGACGCTCCGCTGCTCGCCCGCGGCCGGGCCAAGGAGGTGCAGGTGGAGCTGCCGTTCATGAGCCCGCCGCAGCACGTGGCGGAGGACTACCGCACCACCAGCCTGTCCCTGAAGGCCCATCCGGTGGGCTTCTTCCGCGGCGAGCTCGACGCCATGCGCGTCGTCCCGGCCGCGGCGCTGAAGACCCTGCGCGACCGCCGCCGGGTCTCGGTGGGCGGCCTGGTCCTGGTGCGCCAGCGGCCGGGCACCGCCAAGGGCGTGGTCTTCCTGACGCTGGAGGACGAGACCGGCATCGCCAACATCGTCGTCTGGCGCGACGCCTTCGAGGCCAACCGCCGGCTGGTCATGGGCGCCGCCTTCCTGGTGGTGCACGGCCAGCTGCAGCGCGAGGGCGAGGTCGTCCACCTGGTGGCGGAGAAATTCACCGACCTCTCGCACCGGCTGTCGGACATGCGCGAGGACGAACGTCCTTCGCCAGAGGTCCGCTCCCCAGAGGTCCGCTCCAGGGTCACCGGCCGGCTGATCCGCAGCCGCGATTTCCACTGAGGCGAGCCTCGCACTAGGATCAACGCAAGGCAGAGAAGGACGCCCATGGCTCAGCCGGTCCAGCTTCTCGTCGGCACCCGCAAGGGCGCCTGGATCTACACCAGCGACGCGGCCCGCGACGGATGGCGCGTGCAGGGCCCGATCTTCCTGGGCCAGATCGTCCACCACCTGGTCCCCGACCCGCGCGCGCCCGGCGTGCTCTTGATGGCCGCATCCACAGGCCACCTCGGCCCCACCATCTTCCGCTCCGAGGACGGCGGCGAGACCTGGAAGGAGGCCCAGCGGCCGCCCGCCTTTCCCAAGGCCGAGGACCCCGATACAGCGCGCGCCGTGGACCATTCCTTCTGGCTGGAGCCGGGGCACCCGAGCGAGCCCGGCGTCTGGTGGGCCGGGACCTCGCCGCCCGGCCTGTTCGAGAGCCGCGACGGCGGCGTCAGCTGGGACAGCGTCGCCGGCTTCAACGACAACCCGATGTACCCCGCCTGGTGTCCGCCCGAGGCCGGCACGCCGGACGGCGCGCTGCTCAACCAGATCAAGATCGACCCGCGCGACCCGGCCCACATGTATCTCGCCACCTCCACCGGCGGCGTCTTCGAGAGCCATGACCGGGCGAAGAGCTGGCGGCCGCTGAACCAGAACGTGGAGGCGAGCTTCCTGCCCGACCCCTATCCGGAGTTCGGCCAGGACGCCCACTACATCGCGCTGGCGCCCACCAACCCCGACCGGCTCTGGCAGCAGAACCACTGCGGCGTCTATCGGCTCGACCGGCCGGGCGAGCGCTGGGAGCGGATCGGCAAGGCCCTGCCGGCGGAGGTCGGCGACATCGGCTTCACCATCGTGGCTCATCCGCGCTGCGACAGGACGGCCTGGGTGTTCCCGATGGACGGCACGGAGGTCTGGCCGCGCGTCAGCCCCGGCGGCCGACCGGCCGTCTACCGCACCCGCGATGCCGGCGAGAGCTGGGAGCGGCAGGACCGCGGCTTCCCCGCCGAGCAGGGCTGGTTCACCGTCAAGCGCCAGGCCTTCTGCGCCGATGCGGGCGCGCCGGCCGGTCTCTACCTCGGCACCACCGGCGGCGAGCTCTGGATGAGCGGCGACGAGGGCGAGAGCTGGCGCCAGATCGCCGCCCACCTGCCCGAGATCTATTCGGTGGTGGTGGCGGACGCCTGACGATGGTGGCCGTGCTGATCCCCTCGCAGCTGACCTCCTACACCGGCGGCGTCACGCGGGTGCAGGCCGAGGGCGCCACCGTGGACGGCTTGCTGGACGACCTCGACCGCCGCTTCCCCGGGCTGAGGTTCCGCGTCATCGACGAGCAGGACCGTATCCGCCGGCACATGCGCATCTTTATCGGCCAGGACGAGGCCCGCGACGTGCGCCGCGCGCTCGCCCCCACCGACGAGCTGATGATCTTCGGCGCGCTGAGCGGGGGGTGACGACGCGGCGCCTCACACGAAGTAGAGGCTCCGCGCTTCCTTCACGTTCTGCAGCGTCTGGATCTTGCCGAGCAGGTCGG
>JAQGIJ010000414.1 GCA_028291285.1 Phenylobacterium sp.
GTCGGGAAGGCGTATTTGAAGGCGTTGATCACCAGCTCGGTGACGATCAGGCCGATGCTGACGGCCTGGGCCGAGCTGATCTGACCCGCGTCGGCGACCACCTTCAGGGTCGTTGAGCGGTCTCCACCGATCATCGAGTCGGCCAAGCTGTCGCAGAGTTTCGTCAGATAGGACCCAACCTCGATCTGGTCGATACCCTCCGTGGCGTGCAGATGCGACTGTACGGCGGCGACCGACATCACCCGCTGATGGGCGTCCTTCAGGTGGCCGCGCGTCTCCTCCGACGTGACGACCCTGGCCTTCAGCAACAGGATGCTGGCGATGATCTGCAGGCTGTTGGCGACCCGATGCTCCATCTCCTGCAGCAGGACCTGCTTCTGGCGCAGCAGCTCTTCGGTCCGTTTAAGCAGGTCTTCCTTGTCCCGCTCGATCGCTCGCCGCGCGGTGATGTCGGTGAAGGAGAGAAGGATCGTCGTGTCCGGGCTTGTTGTGTAGAGCACCTTGCGCGCGTTCAGGAGCATGACCTTGCGGCCGACGCCCGGAAAATCATGGTCGACCTCGAAGCCGTCCATGGCGGTGCGCTCGGGCAGGATTGTCTCCAAGAGGAGGCGCAGCGCCGGGATGTCCCATTGCCCGTCGCCCAGCCCGCGGAGGAGGCTACCGATCGTCTGTTCCGGATCGACTTCGAAGGTCTCGTAGAACGAGCGGCTGGCCGCCAGCACCCGGAATTGGGCGTCCAGGACGACAAAGGGCTCGTGAATCGTCTCCACGATCGCTTCAGCCAGCGTCTGGACGTCTTCAACCCCATGCAGCTGGTTCTTCATCTGGCTGGACACCAAGTCCGAACTGGAGCCCACCTACGCGGGGCCGACGGTCGGCCACGATAGCGCAGCGCCACCCGTCCTTACGCCTATTGTCGCCAAGTGTCCCCGATAGAGCCGCGCGTCATTTCGACCCCAGGGAACGGCGCCCCCTCGGGGTCAGGCTGGCGCCGGCGTGCGCGCGTCGGGGCACGGAGGCAGAGCCAAGTCCTGGCGGGTCACCGAGCCTCTGCGAACGCTCGCGCGGTTGCTTCGGCAGTAGAGCGCCTCTTGCCATCGCCGACGCGAGGCCTAACCCTGACAGCGTCAAGGGGGGCAGGCGTTGACCGGCAAGCTCCAGCGACTGTTCGGACCAGCCGGGCCCACGGGCTTGGGCCTGGAGATCGGCGCGCTCGACGGCCCACTCCTGCGCAAAGGCGAGTACGACGTCCTCTACGTCGACTACGCCGAGACGGAGGTCATCCGGGCCAATCAGTCCGATCCCTCCGTCAGGATCGACAACATCGTCGATGTCGACATCGTCTGGGGCGGCGCCCGGCTCGCCTGTGCGGTCGGCCGCCCGGTCGATTTCGTGGTCGCCAGCCATGTGATCGAGCACGTGCCCGACCTGATCGGCTGGCTCGGCGAGCTGGCCGAGGCGCTGCGGCCCGGCGGCGTGCTGGGCCTGGCCATCCCGGACAAGCGCTTCACCTTCGATGCGCTGCGCCACGAGACCGTCCTCTCCGAGGCGGTGGAAGCCTGGCTGCTGGGCGCCAAGCAGCCCTCCCTGCGCCAGGTCTTCGACGCCGCCGCCCTCAGCGTCCCGGTCGACGGAGCGCAGGTCTGGTCGGGCCGGTTCGAGCCCGGCGCGCGGCGTGAGGAGGTGCTGGCCCGCCTGCGCCCGGCGCTGGGTCTGGTGAGGTCGCTGCACGCCAAGCCCCGCTACAACGACGCCCACTGCTGGGTGTTCACCCCGCAGAGCTTCCTCGACCTCGCCGAGGAGCTCGCGGCGCTGGACCTCTTCCCCTTCGTGATCGACGGCTTCCACCCGACCGAGCCGGGCGCCGCGGAGTTCCTGGTGCGGCTCGTCCGCGCCGAGGCGGTCCCCGACGACGCCATCCAGGCCTCCGTCCGCGCGGCGCGCGACCGCCTGCCGCCGGACGAGGCGGATCGTACGGACCCGCCGGCCGCTCCCGCGCCGCAACCCGATCCCCGGATCGAGAGCCTCCAGGCAGAGCTCGACCGGATCTACGCCTCCAAGTCCTGGAGGGTCACCAAGCCCTTGCGAACGCTGGCGCGGAAGCTTCGCGAATGATGGCGATGTGAGACAAAATCCGCCTGTGGCTCAAGGTCTCCGCGATCGTCCGCTCACGACTTGCGCGAGGCGCGGCCGGCGCGGGCTTCTCGCCCAGAGGGCTTAGCGGCCCGGTCTTCTGAGGCGCATGCGCGGGATGCGCTACCCGACTCCGGCTGCTCGCGCGATCAGCAACAACCCTGCCCCGACGACGACGACTCCGATGGCTCGCGCGACGCGCGCGCCGGCCGGTGCGAGGCGTTCGACCGCGATGGCGGCCGTCACGGCGGCCATCGCGCGCAGGTCCATGACCCCGATGACGAGCAGGATCGCCGTCAGGCCGGCACAGCAAAAGCTGCAGTGGAGGCCGAGGCGCAGGCCGTGTCGCCAGGCCGTGCCGGCGTCCGCCGGCAACGCATGGCCGCGCCCCGGCGCCTCCCGGCAGCAGGCAAGGTGACGCGCCTTCCACGCGGTGAACTGGAGCGCGCCGGCGACCAGGACGACCACGCCGACGCCGATCGGAACGGCGCGCGCCAGCACCGGCTGCCGCATCTCGACCGCCGCCAGTCCGACGCCCAGCGCATAGGCGGCCATTCCGGACACCGTCCACACCAGGAAGTATCCCACACCGACCCGCGCGGTCAGCC
>JAQGIJ010000441.1 GCA_028291285.1 Phenylobacterium sp.
GCTTGGGACTGTCCAGCTGATTGCGCATGCGGCCGACCTGCGCCCGGCGCACGAAGTGGAAGTCGCTCTCCTGCCGCGCCCGGTGGCCGAGCACGGCCACGTCGCGCCCGGAGCAGAACGAGCGGCCATTGGCCTTGATCAGGATGGCCCGGGCGGAATCGTCGGCGAGCGCCTCGTCCCAGGCCTCGCCCAGCACCTCGCCCATCTCGTCGTTGATGGCGTTGTGCCGCTCGGGCCGGTTCAGGGTGATGATACGGACGCCGTCGACGGTGTCGCTGAGCACTAAGGCCATGTCTCGCGCCCTCCCTGGCTTTGCTGAGGTGATTGGCCGCAGTCATGAAGCCATGGGCAGCGGAGTCAATAAGACGTTGGGTGAGGCGTCTGCCAGCGTGACGGAGCGGCAACCTTGCGCCGCGGCGGGCGGACGCCTAGGCCTGCGGCCATGGCCCTGATCGAGATCGAGAAGGACGGCGGCGTCGCCGTCGTCACCCTGAACCGCCCCGAGGCGATGAACGCGCTCTCGCGGGCCGTGCAGCACGCGCTGCACGACGCGATCGAGGACGTCGACACCGATCCAGCGGTGCGCGTGATCATCCTGACCGGCGCCGGCGAGCGGGCCTTCACGGCCGGGCTCGACCTCAAGGAAGTGAGCGCCTACGGCATGTCGCTGAGCCCCGACGGCGTGCGCGGCCCCGACCCGCTCAAGCGGCTCGAGCGCTGCGCCAAGCCGGTGATCGGGGCGGTCAACGGCGTCGCCATCACCGGCGGCTTCGAGCTGGCGCTGGCCTGCGACATCCTGCTGGCCTCCAGCAACGCCCGCTTCGCCGACACCCACGTGCGTGTGGGGGTGACGCCGGGCTGGGGCCTCTCGCAGCAGCTCTCGCGCCGCATCGGCATCTCGCGCGCCAAGGAGCTGTCGCTCAGCGGCAACTTCCTGGACGCCCAGACCGCGCTCGCCTGGGGCCTGGTGAACCGGGTCGTGCCGCCCGCCGAGCTGATGCCCGCCGCCCGAAAGCTCGCCGCCGACATCGCCTCCTGCGACGCCGACATGGTCCGCCGCTACAAGGCGCTGATCGACGACGGCTTCGACCTGCCCTACGGCGAGGCCATGGCGCTGGAGCTGCAGCGCTCGAAGGAAGACAACGCCAAGGTCACCGCCGAGTCCGTCGCCCAGCGCCGCGAGGACATCCAGGCCCGAGGCCGGACCCAGCAGGGATAGGCCCTCGCCCCGCTTGCGGGGAGAGGGTTGGGTGAGGGGCGGCGCAGGCCGAGCCGAGACACCGCGGCGCAGCCAGGACCGTCAGCTGTTCGTGTAGACCGGCTTGCGCTTCTCCAGGAACGCCCGCCGGCCCTCTTCGAAATCCTTCGTCTTGGCGCAGAGCGTCTGGTTGCGGTTCTCGATCGCCATGGCGGCCTCCAGGCTGGGCGCGTCCACCGCGAACGCGAGCCCCTCCTTGGTCAGCCGCAGGCCCATCGGCGAGGTGGTGAGCATCTCCTCGATGTAGGGCTGGGCCGCCGCCTCCAGCTGGTCGTCGGGCACGACCTCCGAGACAAGGCCGACAGCCAGCGCCCGCTGGGCGTGGATGAAGCGGCCGGTCAGCATCAGCTCGGAGGCCACCGAGCCCCCCACCAGCCTGGGCAGGAAGTAGCTCACCCCCATGTCGCAGGCCGAAAGCCCGATGCGGATGAAGGCGGCGTTCATCCGCGCGCTCTCCCCGGCGATGCGGATGTCGGAGGCCAGGACGAAGGCGAAGCCGCCGCCGCAGGCCGGCCCGTGCACCAGGCTGATGATCGGCTGCGGGCAGCGGCGCATCTTGATGTAGACGTCGGCCAGGAAGCCCTGGAAGCCGAAGCCGCCGCCGAACGGCACGTCCTGGTCGCCGCGGCCGTCGCGCTCCTTGATGTCCAGCCCGGCCGAATAGCAGCGGCCCGCGCCCTTCATCACCACGATCCGCACCGAGCCGTCGTGGTAGAGCCGGCCGAAGTAGTCGTTCAGCTCGTGCACCATCTGCAGCGAGATGGCGTTCAGCGAGTCCGGGCGGTTGAGGGTCAGCCAATCGACCTCGCCGCGCTTCTCGAGGATGAGGGTCTGGTACTGGGCGGCCATGCGCTTCGCTCCCTTTCGTTGTTGGTTGCCGGCCGAGCTCAGGCCATGCCCTTGGCGAGGTCGCGGCGCGAAGCGTCGCCCAGCTGGGAGCCGCCGTCCACGTCGAGGATCGTCCCGGTGATGTAGGATGCAGACGGGCTGGAGAGGAAGACGGCGCATTCCGCCACCTCCGGGATCTCGCCCCAGCGGCGCATGGGGATGCGGTCGTAGTGCGCCTGCCGGGCCGAAGCGTCGGGGGCCAGCCGGGCCATGCCCTCGGTGCCCGAGATCGGCCCCGGCGAGATGCCGTTCACCCGCACCTGCGGCCCCCACTCCATGGCCAGCACGCGCACCACCTGGTTGATCCCGGCCTTGGCGGCGCAGGCGTGGACCTGCAGCGGGGAAGCGTTGACCGCCTGGCCCGCGGTGATGGCGATCAGCGAGGCGCCCGGCAGGTTCAGCAGGTCGTAGCAGCCGCGGAAGACGTTGAAGGTGCCCAGGAGGTCGATGTCGACCACCGTCTTGAAGGCGTTGGCGCTCATGCCCAGCGCCGGCGCCAGGAAGTTGCCGGCGGCGCCCGAGACGACGATGTCCAGCTTGCCGAACGTCTCGGCGACCTGCTCCATCGCCCCGCGGATGGCGGCGTAGTCGCGCACGTCCGCCGAGAGGCCGATCGCGCCGGCGCCGATCTCGGCCGCGGCGTTCTGCGCCTTCTCCGGATTGCGCCCGGCCACCGCAACCTTGGCGCCCAGTTCGGCGAGGCGCTTGGCGATGCCCAGGTTGATGCCGCTGGTGCCACCCGCCACGAAAGCCGTCTTGCCGGCCAGCAGATTGTCCTTGAACGCGCTCATGGCTCCCTCGCCTGGATGTGACGCTTACGGCGTATCGCAAAGGGCCCGGGAGTCGAGCAGGTTTTGCTTCGAGAGATGCTCCCTGGGGGAGCTGTCCCGAAGGGACTGAGGGGATTGCCTCGCCGCTTCACCCTTGACTCACGCATATCCCGTCGGTTATCGGTCTGATCAATAGCCAACAAGTTATGTTTCCCGATGCCGAATGCGCACGACGTGCTCTTCAGAACGCTCGCCGATCCGACGCGACGGGCCATCTTCGAGCGGCTGTGTCGCGAAGGGGAGCAGACGGTCGGGGCTCTGACGGCTCAAGCCGGGGTCTCTCAGCCGGCCGTGTCGAAGCATCTCGGGGTCCTGAGGCGGGCCGGGCTCGTGCGCGACCGCCACGAAGGCCGCCAGACGCACTATAGCGCGCAGCTCGGCGCCTTGGCGCCGCTCATCGACTGGACAAGCCAGATGACCGGCTTCTGGCAAAGCCGGTTCGACGACCTCGAGGATCTACTCAAAAGGATGGACCAATGAGCAATACTGCGACCGAAACGCTCTCCGTCGTTGTCGAACGGGAGGTGCCTTTTCCCCCGGAGAAGATCTGGCGCGCGCTCACGCAACCACACCTGATCGAGGAGTGGCTCATGAAGAACGACTTCATGCCTGTCGTGGACCACCGTTTCAGTTTTCGCGCAGACTGGGGCGGTGTCGACTGTCGGGTCCTGGAAGTCGAGCCGAACAAGACGCTGTCTTACACGTGGGATGCCATGGGTCTCGAGAGTGTCGTCACTTGGACTCTCACCCCTACGGGCACGGGGACCCAGTTGCGCATGGAGCAGTCGGGCTTCCGGCCGGATCAGCAGCAGGCCTATCAGGGCGCCAAATACGGCTGGCAGAAATTCTTTGCCGGCCTCGAACGCGTGGTGGGCAGCCTGTCGTGAGCCATGATCGCGGCCCATATCGCGGCCGCGCTCTACCGCGTCGCCGGGTGTGAGAAAGATCCCATGAATCCGTCCGAACGTATCGACCAACTGATCGCAGAACTCACCGACTGGCGTGGCGAAACGTTCGCCAGCATCCGCAAGAGCATCCTTGAAGCCGACCGGGATGTAATCGAGGAATGGAAGTGGATGGGAAGCCCGGTGTGGTCTCGCGATGGAATGATCGCGGTCGCCAATGCCCACAAAGGCAAGGTGAAGCTCACCTTTGCCCACGGGGCGAGCCTCTTAGATCCTGACAAGCTCTTCAACGCAGGTCTCGACGGCAAGGTGTGGCGAGCGA
>JAQGIJ010000444.1 GCA_028291285.1 Phenylobacterium sp.
GCTCACAAGGAGACCTCCTCATGCCCGTTCGCGTCGCCATCAACGGCTTCGGCCGCATCGGCCGGCTGGTCCTGCGCTCGATCATCGAACATGCGCGGCGCGACATCGAGGTGGTGGCGATCAACGATCTGGGCCCAGTGGAGACCAACGCCCACCTGCTGCGCTACGACAGCGTGCATGGCCGCTTCCCGGCGATGGTCACGGTCGACGGCGACACCATCGACGTCGGCCTGGGCCCGATCAAGGTGACGGCGGTGCGCAATCCGGCCGAGCTGCCGCACAAGGACCTGGGCGTCGACATCGCGCTCGAATGCACCGGCCTCTTCACGTCCAAGGAAAAGGCCCAGGCCCACCTGGAGGCCGGCGCCAAGCGGGTGATCATTTCCGCGCCCGCCGACAACGTCGACAAGACCATCGTCTATGGCGTGAACCACCAGAGCCTGACCAAGGACGACCTGGTCATCTCCAACGCCTCCTGCACCACCAACTGCCTGGCGCCGGTGGCCAGGGTCCTGCAGGACCTCTGCGGGATCGAGCGCGGCTACATGACCACGATCCACTCCTATACGGGTGACCAGCCGACCCTGGACACCCTGCACAAGGACCTCTACCGCGCCCGCGCCGCGGCCCTGTCGATGATCCCGACCTCCACCGGCGCCGCCAAGGCCCTGGGCCTGGTGATCCCCGAGCTGGCCGGCAAGCTGGACGGCTCCTCGATCCGGGTGCCGACGCCCAACGTCTCGGTGGTCGACCTGAAGTTCGTGCCGGGCCGCAAGGTGACCGTGCAGGAGATCAACGAGGCCATGGAGGCCGCGGCCGGGTCGAGCCCGCTGCGCGGCATCCTGGCGGTGACCAAGGAGCCGCTGGTCTCCAGCGACTTCAACCACATCGCCGCCTCCTCCACGGTGGCCCTGCCGCAGACCCAGATGGTCGACGGCGGCCTCGGCCGGGTCCTCTCGTGGTACGACAACGAATGGGGCTTCTCGACCCGGATGAGCGACACCGCCGTCCACCTCGCGACGCTCATCTGAGCCGGCGGAGATGGCGTTCAAGACGCTCGACGAGGCGGACCTGCAGGGCAAGCGCGCCCTGGTCCGCGTCGACTTCAACGTCCCGATGCAGAACGGCCAGGTGAGCGACGACACCCGGCTTCGCGCCGCCGTGCCCACCATCGAGAAGCTGCGCAAGGGCGGGGCCAAGGTCATCCTGCTGGCCCACTTCGACCGGCCGAAGGGCAAGCCCGTGCCGGAGATGAGCCTGCGGCCCATCGCGCCGGCGCTCGCCAAGGTGCTCGGCTGTCCGGTGGCCTTCGCCGACGATTGCATCGGGCCGGTGGCGCGCGAGGCCATCAACGCGATGAACCCCGGCGACGTGCTGCTCCTGGAGAATGTCCGCTACCACGCCGGCGAGGAGGCCAACGATCCCGCCTTCGCCAATGCGCTGGCGGCCAACGGCGACCTCTACGTCAACGACGCCTTCTCCGCCGCCCACCGGGCGCACGCCTCGACCGAACGCCTCGCCCGCCTGCTGCCGGCCTACGCCGGCGAGCAGATGCGACTGGAGCTGGAGGCGCTGGACCGCGCCCTGGGCCATCCCGAACGGCCGGTGATGGGCATCGTCGGCGGCTCGAAGGTCTCCACCAAGCTCGACCTGCTGCGCAACTTGGTCGCCCGCCTGGACAAGCTGGCCATCGGTGGCGGCATGGCCAACACCTTCCTCCACGCCCAGGGCTACGACGTGGGCGGCTCCATGTGCGAGCCGGACCTGGCCGACACCGCCCGCGAGATCATCCGCCTGGCGGGGCAGAACAACTGCAAGCTCTTCCTGCCGCTCGACATCGTCGTGGCCGAGAAGATCGTCCCGGGCGCGGCGGCGCGCGTCCGCGGCGTGGGCGAGGTGGACGAGGAGGAGAAGATCCTCGACGCCGGTCCGGAGACGGTGGAGCGGCTGAAACGGGCGCTGGCGAACTCCAAGACGCTCATTTGGAATGGCCCGCTGGGCGTGTTTGAGGTCAAACCGTTCGATCGAGCGACCGTTGAAGCTGCAAAGGAAGCCGCCCGTCTCTGCCGCGAAGGCAAGTTGGTGGCAGTCGCGGGCGGCGGTGATACGGTAGCAGCCCTCAACGCGGCCGGCGTGACGCAGGATTTCACCTTCGTCTCCACCGCCGGTGGCGCGTTCCTGGAGTGGATGGAAGGCAAGACGCTGCCCGGGGTGGCGGCTCTGAGCCGTTAGGGTGAGGATTTAAGGCGATGGCGCGCATTACGCTTCGACAGCTTCTCGATCACGCCGCCGAGAACGGCTACGGCGTCCCGGCCTTCAACATCAACAACATGGAGCAGGGCCTCGCCATCCTCGAGGCGGCCGACGCGGTCGACGCGCCGGTGATCATCCAGGCCAGCCGCGGCGCGCGCTCCTACGCCAACGACATCGTGCTCAAGCACCTGATCGACGCACTGGCGGAGATGTACCCGCACATCCCGATCTGCATGCACCAGGACCATGGGAACAACGAGGCGACCTGCGCCACGGCGATCCAGTACGGCTTCACCAGCGTGATGATGGACGGCTCGCTGAAGGCCGACGCCAAGACCCCCGCCGACTACGACTACAACGTCCGCGTCACCAGGACCGTCGTCGACATGGCCCACTGGGTGGGCGCCAGCGTCGAGGGCGAGCTGGGCGTGCTGGGCAGCCTCGAGACCGGCATGGGCGAGAAGGAGGACGGCCACGGCTTCGAAGGCAAGCTGGGCCACGACCAGCTGCTGACCGATCCCGACCAGGCGGTGGAGTTCGTCCGCGCCACCGAGGTCGACGCCCTGGCCATCGCCATGGGCACCAGCCACGGGGCCTACAAGTTCACCCGCCGGCCGGACGGCGACGTCCTGGCCATGCAGGTGATCGAGGAGATCCACCAGCGGCTGCCCAACACCCACCTGGTCATGCACGGCTCGTCCTCGGTGCCGCAGGACCTGCAGGACATCATCAACAAGTACGGCGGCGAGATGCCCCAGACCTGGGGCGTGCCGGTGGAGGAGATCCAGCGCGGCATCAAGCACGGCGTGCGCAAGATCAACATCGACACCGACAACC
>JAQGIJ010000475.1 GCA_028291285.1 Phenylobacterium sp.
TGTTGCTCGTCAGGCGCCCAGCGTGCGCCAGATGATATTCTTCTGAACTTCGTTCGCGCCGCCGTAGATGGATTGGCAGCGCTCGAAGAGGTACGAACTCGCCCACGCCGGCCCGAAGCTCGGGTTCAGGGGGACGCCATCCGCCCAATGCAGGTCCTTGCGCGAGGGTGCGGGCAGGACCGCCCGGCCGGCGAGCTCCACGAAGAGCTCGGTGATCTTCTGGGCGAGCTCCGTGGCCTGGATCTTGAGCCCGGAGACTTGAGCCGGCGGCGCCGCCTGGCCCGAGGTGAGGGCGCGCATCACGTTGACCTCGAAGACCGAGGCGGCCACTTCACACGCCGCGAGCCGCTGCGCGAAGGCGGAGCCGGCCAAGGCGTCCATCGAGCGCGCGAGCTCGCGCAGTTGTCGCAACTGAGCCTTCTTGCGGGACACCCGGGCGTAGGAGAGCCTCTCGTTGGAGAGGAGGAAGTTCGCGTACCGCCATCCCCCACCCTCCTCGCCGATCCGGTTGGCGACGGGCACGTGGACGTTCTCGAAGATCACCCGGTTCAAGCTGTCGCCGCCGTCCATCGTGATGATCGGTTCAACGGTGACGCCGGCGCTGGAGAGATCCGCGCAGATGAAGCTGATCCCGTCCTGTCGCCGTATCTCCTTCGACGTTCGGGCGAGGCAGAAGATCCAGTCCGCCCAGCGGGCGTAGGAGGTCCAGACCTTGACCCCGTTCAGGACGTAGTGGTCGCCATCCCGCTGGGCCTCGAGCGACAGGCTCGCAAGGTCCGAGCCAGCCTCCGGCTCAGAGTACCCTTGCGCCCACAACGTGCGGGACTCGAGGATATCTGGGAGCCACCGGCGTTTCTGGTCTTCCGAGCCGAAGGTGTAGATGACCGGGCCCACATAGATCACGCCGGGGGAAAGCACGTTCAAGGCGCCGGCGCGGTCGAGCTCGTCCTCGAACACAAATCGTTCGAGAGCGCTCCACCCCGGGCCGCCGTGCTCCGCCGGCCACCGCGAGGCGAACCAGCCGCGCGCCTGCAGAGCTTTCTGTGAGCGGATGTGATCTTGCCGCTCGATGACGCAGCCGCTCCGCAGCTTCTGCAGCAGGTCTTGCGGGTACTCAGTCTCGAAGAAGCGACGAACCTGGGCGCGCAAGGCCGCGAGTTGCGGGGACTTCAAGTCCATGGGCGCGTTCCTGTCCTATGTGCGCCTGGGGGGGCGGGGTCGGTTCGGGTCATAGGAAGCCTCAGTGTTTCCGCCACGCGCTGGGGCGAAGCACGACCTGGAAGAACACCGCGCGCCCCGGGTTCGTGTTCGCCGCCAGGTCGGCCCGGCCGAAAACGCCGCCGTTCACCGTGCCCGTCGCCGCGGCCGTGCCGGTGAGCGGCACCGCGCTGCTGTCGAGCGCGCGCAGCACGTCGGTCAGGTTCTTGCCATAGAGCCCCACCTCCCACGAGCCGTCCTCGCTCAGCAGGCGGATCTGGGCGCTCAGCACCGTGTAGCCGTTCTGCACGCCCCCCGGGCTAAGGTCGGCGGTGGCGTTGTAGGCGGACTTGTAGACCGCGTCGGCGCCGACCTCGAGACGCGCGTTCCCGACCTGCCGGGCGTAGGAGAAGCCCGCCGTGCCCACCCACAGCGGCGCGTTGGTCAGGCGCTGGCCCTTCAGGCTCTGCGAGGTGAAGGCGCCGTTCGCGGCCGGCACGAGATTGCAGCCCTCGGCGATGGACTGGCCGATCCAGCAGGGCGACACGAAGCTCGCGTACTTGGACCGATTGTAGTTGAACATGGCGTTCAGGCGCAGCCCGCGGACCTGCGGGGGATAGTAGGCGCCTTCGATCTCGATGCCGCGCTGGTGGGCCGTGGCGGCGTTCAGCACGCGGATGACCGGGACCCCGCTGGAGGCGTCGACGTTGCTGACCTGCAGGTTGTCGTAATTGTAGGCGTAGGCCGTGGTGTCGATGCGCAGCGACCGGTCGAACAGCGCCGCCTTCAATCCGACCTCGAAGCCGCGCGCCTTCTCGGGGCTGTAGAGGAAGTCCCTGGGATCCGTCGCGGGCAGCGGCGGCCCATTGCCGGCGATGGTCGCGGCGTAGCCGCCGGACTTGAACCCGGTCTTATAGGCCGCGTAGGCCGTGAGGTCGGA
Organism: Phenylobacterium sp.; assembly: GCA_028291285.1. The sequence goes on from JAQGIJ010000475.1 coordinate 2,138, forward strand.
GCTCGGCCGCCAGGTGAGGGTGGCCTCGGGCGAGGCGTTGTCGAAGGTGACCTTCGGGTTGGCGGTCGGCTGGGGCACGCGGTCGCGGGTCAGCAGCAGGCTCTTCTCCTCCCGGGTCAGCCGCACGCCGCCCGCCAGCTCCACCTTCGGCGTGATGTCCCACAGCGCCTGGCCGAACACCGAGTAGACCTTGTTGGGGATGTGGTACTGGAAGACGTTGTAGGGCGCGATCGCCGTGCTCGCGGAGAAGGTGTCAAAATCCGCGTCCTGGTAGAAGCCGCCGATCATGAAGTTCAGCGGCGAGGCGAACTTCGAGGTCGCACGCACTTCCTGGGTGAACTGGCTCTGCAGCACGTAGTTGTAGAAGGTGAGCGCCGCCAGGGTCGCGGGCTCCCAGGCGAAGTTGTCGATGTTGCGGTCCGAGATGCGGGCCAGGGCGCTCACGGACGTGAGCTCAATGGCGTCGGTGAGCTTGTAGTTCACCTCCGCCACGCTGATCGACGTCAGGTTCAGGCTGAGGCCGGCGGGATCCCGGGTGATCGACTGCGGCGAGCTCAGGAACGCCGGATTGTTGCCGCCCTGGTAGATGGTTCCGTTGAGCTTGCAGTCGTCCACGGCCAGCGCGTTCGCCAGCGCCGCGGTGTTCGGGCCGGCGCCCAGCAGCACCGCGTCCGTCGTGGTCTGCGGCCGCCCGCGCGAGCAATAGAACCGCTCCCGGATCGAGCCGGTGCCGATCCCGTCCAGCTTCTCGTAGGAGCTGGTCAGCCGCACCTTCAGGCGATCGTTCGGCTGAAACACCACCGTGCCGCGAACGAAGCTCTCCTTATAGCCCCACGCATG
>JAQGIJ010000482.1 GCA_028291285.1 Phenylobacterium sp.
ATGCCGTGCACGCCGAGCGGCGCCTGCGGGTCGGGGATGCCGGTCCAGATCACCTCGATCGGCGGCACGTCCAGGTGCGTCGGCACGTGATATTCGGCGAGCGAGGGATTCATGATCCGCCCGGTTCGCGCGTCGACCAGGGTCTCCTCGGTCAGCGCCATGCCGATGCCCATGATGATGCCGCCGCGGAACTGGCTGGCGGCGGTCTTCGGGTTCAGGATGCGCCCGGTGTCGAACGAACCCAGCCAGCGCGAGACCCGCACCTCGCCGGTGATGTCGCTCACCCGCACCTCGCAGAACTGCGCGCCGAGGGACAGCATGGAGTAGATCGCCATCTCCTCCGGCGCCGGGGCGGCGGCCTCGCATTCGACCTGGTCGCGGCCGGCGCGCCGCAGGATCTCCTGGTATCTCTCGCCGCCGCCGTCGATCCGAAACAGCCCGCCGTCGCGGCTCTCGACCTCCTTCGGGCTGGCGCCGGCCAAGGGCGAGTCGTTGCCCGCCAGTTTCAGCAGCTCCTCCACCAGGGCCTCCCGTGCGGCGATGATCGCCGCGGCGATGCTGGCGCTCTGCGCGGACCCGCCGGCGATCGTGCTCTGCGGCAGGCTGGAGTCGCCCAGCGCGAAGGTGACGCGGTCCAGCGGCAGGCCCAGCTGCTCGGCGGCGAGCTGGCTCTGCACGGTGGCGGTGCCCATGCCCATCTCATGCGCCGCCGCCTGCACCACGGCCCGTCCGTCCGCGGTCAGGCGGATCCGCGCCGAGTTCGGCCGACGATAGTAGGGGTAGTAGGCCGTGGCCACGCCCTGGCCGATCCGCCACTCGCCCTCGCGCCGCGCTCCCGGCGTGGGGTTGCGCTCGGCCCAGCCGAAGCGCTCCGCCCCCTGCCGGTAGGCCTCCACCAGGTTGCGGCTCGAGAACGGCTGGCCCGTGGTCGGGTCCTTGTCAGGCTCGATGCGCCGGCGCAGCTCGACCGGGTCGAGCTCCAGCTTCACGGCCAGTTCGTCCAGCGCCGACTCCAGGGCGAAGCTGCCGATGGATTCGCCCGGCGCTCGCATGGCGCAGTTGGCGGCGATGTCCATCTCGACGATCGCCTGGTCCACATGCAGGGCGTCGGCGGCGTAGAGGTGGCGCGCGTTGAAGGTGAACTGCTCCGGGAAGTTGGTCCCGGTCACGACTCCGGTCGTGCCGGTGTGGATCAGCGCGGCGAGCGTTCCGTCGGCCTTGGCGCCCAGGGCCACACGCTGCTGCGACAGCGCCCGGCCGCCGATCAGGCGGAACACGCCCTCCCGCGACAGCGCCAAGCGGACCGGCCGGCCGGCCATCTTCGCGGCGGCGACCGCCAGGACGGTGTGGCTCCAGAAGCCCTTGCCGCCGAATCCGCCGCCGACGAACGGCGACAGCACGCGCACCTTCTCCGTCGGAAGCTCGAAGGTCCTGGCGAGGGAGGCGGCGGTCTGGGCCAGCATCTGCGTCGAGTCGTGCAAGGTGATCCGGTCCGCGGCGTCCCAGACGGCGGTGACCGCGTGCGGCTCGATGGCGTTGTGGTGATAGATCGGCGTCCGGTAGGTCTCGTCGACAGAGACGGCCGCCGCGCGCAGCGCCGGCTCCGCATCGCCGCCGACCTTCACCTCCGCCGGCTGGCCGAGGATGGTCTTCGGTCGGTGCGCGCTCGGCAGCAGGGCCTCGAACACCAGCCTTGCCGGCTCCGCCGCATAGCTCACCCGCACCAGGGAGGCGGCGTGCTCGGCGGCGTCCTGGGTCTCGGCCACCACCACCGCCACCGCCTCGCCGTTCCAGCGGACGCGGTCGTCCTGCATCACCGGGGCGTCGCTGAACGAGGCGCCCTCGGGGTCGACTATGATCTGCGGCGGGGTCTGCAGCCTGGGCGCATTGCGGTGGGTCATGACCGCGATCACGCCGCCGGCCGTCTCGGCCCGGGTGGTGTCGAGGGCGACGATGCGGCCCTTGGCGATGGCCGCCGGAACGATCGCCGCATAGGCGAGGCCGTCCAGGCGCACCTCGGCCGCGAACCGCGCGGCGCCCGCCGCCTTCAGCGGCCCGTCGACGCGTGAGACCGGCTCGCCGACGGCGCCCCAGCGCTGGGTCTGGCTCATGCGACCGCTCCCTGACCTTGCGCCAGCGCCGTCAGGCTGTTGACGATCACCCGCCTGGCGAGGTCGATCTTGAAGGCGTTGTGCGCGAGCCCCCGCGCCGCCGCCAGCTCGGCCTCAGCGGCCCGCTCGAAGCTCGCCGCGACGGCGGGCGCGCCGACCAGCGCCGCCTCCGCCGCCGTCGCCCGCCACGGCTTGTGCGCCACCCCGCCCAGGGCGAGCCGCGCCTCGCGGATGGTCCCGTCCTCGGCTAGGTCCAGGGCCGCGGCCACCGACACCAGGGCGAAGGCGTAGCTCGCCCGGTCGCGGACCTTGCGGTAGCTCGAGCGCGCCGCGAAGCGGTTCGCCCCGAGCTCCACCGCGGTGATCAGCTCGCCGGCCTGCAGAGCCGTCTCGATGTGCGGCGTGTCGCCGGGCAGGCGGTGCAGCTCGGTGAGCTTGATCGTCCGGGCGCCTTGCGGACCTTCCACGCGCACCGTCGCGTCCAGCGCCGCGAGCGCGACGCACATGTCGGACGGATGGGTGGCGACGCAGTGTTCCGAGGCGCCGAGGATGGCGTGGATGCGGTTGAGGCCGCCGATCGCATCGCAGCCGGCGCCGGGCTCGCGTTTGTTGCAGCGCGCCGCGTCGTCGTAGAAGTAGTAGCAGCGCGTCCGCTGCATGAGATTGCCGCCGACGCTGGCCATGTTGCGGATCTGGCCTGACGCGCCGCTGAGGATCGCCTGGGCGAGCAGCGGGAAGCGCTCGCGCACGCCCCTGTGAGTGGCGACCGCGGTGTTCTTCACCCCGGCGCCGATCACCAGCCCGCCGCCCGCCGTCTCCTGGATGCCGCCGGACAGGTCCGAGACGTCGACCAGCGTCTGCGGCCGCTCGATCGTCTCGCGCATCAGGTCGACAAGGTTGGTGCCCCCCGCGAGGTATTTGGCGCCGTCCGCCTGGCGCGCGGCCGCAACGGCCTGGGCGGCGTCCGTCGGCTTCTCGTAGCGAAACGGGGTCATCGCGCGGCTCCGGTCTCGAGCGTCCGCGCCAGGGTCTCGCGCACGGCCGCGATGATGCCGTTGTGCGCGCCGCAGCGGCACAGGTTGCCGCTCATCCGCTCGCGCAGCTCCTCGTCGCTGAGCTCGATGGCCGCGGCCGCCAGATCCGCAGTCAGCGCGCTGGGCACGCCGCGCGCCAGTTCGCCGGCCAGCCCGACGGCCGAGCAGATCTGCCCCGGCGTGCAGTAGCCGCACTGGAACCCATCGTGCTCGATGAAGGCCAGCTGCAACGGATGCAGCGCGTCAGGCGAGCCCAGGCCTTCGATCGTGGTGATCTCCCGGCCCTGGTATTGCACCGCCAGCGCCAGGCACGAATTGATCCGCTCGCCATCGACAAGCACCGTGCAGGCGCCGCAGGCGCCCTGGTTGCAGCCCTTCTTCGTCCCGGTCAGGCCGAGGTGGTCGCGCAGCAGATCCAGCAGCGAGGTGCGCACGTCCGCCTCCGCGCGGCAGGCCTGGCCGTTGATGGTGAAGTCCATGACGCGCCCTCTCGTAGGAACAGGAAACGCGGGCCGAGCCGCGGCGTCGATGGCGCGCCCGTTAGCCGCGTGGGAGAACGGCCGATCCAACGCCCGAAGCGGCGCGAGAACAAGACCCGCAAGCTCAGCGCCACCACCTACTCAGCCTTCCGCATCGTCAGCCCGATCAGCACGGGCATGGCCAGCAGCACCAGCGGATATTGCAACAGGAGGCCGGCGATGATGGCGATCGCCAGCGGTTGCTGGATGCCCGAGCCCTGGCCGATGGCGAGCGCCAGCGGCGTCAGCGTCAGGATCGCGGCCAGCGTGGTCATGGTGATCGGCCGCATCCGCTCCCGGGCGGCCGAGCGCAGCGCCTCGCGGATCGGCATCCGGTGGGCGAACTCGGTGTATTCGGAGACGAAGAAGATCGCCATCTCCGTGCCGATGCCGATGATCATGGTCATGCCCATCAGCGCGGTGATGTTGAGCTCCACCTTGGTGAGGAACAGGGCCGTGTACACCGCCGTGGTCGAGAGCAGCGAACAGCCGATGATGATCACCGGCAGCCAGAACCGGCGGTAGATGACCAGCAACAGGATGAACTCGGCGATCAGGGCGGCGACGAACACCTTGGCGAGGCCGGCGAAGGCGATCTGCTGCTGCTGGTAGAGCCCGCCGAGTTGGTAACGCACGCCCGGGTCCAGCATGCCCGGCTGCGCCAGCACCTTTATGACGTCACCCACCGCCGAGCCCATGCCGCGGCCCACGATCCGCCCGGTCACCGCGATCATGGGTTGCAGGTTGTCGCGCGAGATCTCCGGCTGCCCGGTCACCGGTACGATCGTGGCGACGCGGCTCAGCGGGAAGACGTGCCCGTCTGGAGCGCGGATCGACAGGGAGGTCAGGTCCGGCTCTCGCATGGTCATCGCGTCAGGCAGGCGCACGCGCACGCCGACGATCTTGGTCGGCTGCGGCAGGTTGGTGGCGACCATGCCGTTGATGGCCGTGGACAGCGCCACGGTCACCTGGTCCGGCGTCATGCCTTCCAGGCCGGTGCGCACGGGGTCGATGAGGACGTCGAGCGCGTCACCGGCCAGCTTCACGCCGCTCTTCACCTCCACGACGCCCGTGACCTTGGAGATCGCCGCGGCCACGCGCTCCGCCTGCGGGATCAAGGTCGTGGTGTCGGCGCCGTAGAGCTGGATCTCGATGGGCTGCGGCACGGCGGTGAGGTCGCCGATGAGGTC
>JAQGIJ010000447.1 GCA_028291285.1 Phenylobacterium sp.
CCGGCGTCGCTCAGGGCCATGGGCCTGGCCCATCTCGGCGAAGGCGTGCGGATCCATCCGACGGTCATCATCATCGGCCTCGAGAACCTCTCGGTCGGGGACTTCTCCCGGATCGACGCCCACACGATCATCACGGCGGGCGCGCGGGTGTCCATCGGCCGCAACGTGCACCTCGGAGCCGGCTGCTACATCGCCGGCGCCGGCGGCGTCGAGCTCGGCGACTTCACGGGTTATTCGCAGGGCGTGCGGATCTACTCCAACAACGACGACTACTCCGGCGCCGCGCTGACGGGTCCGACCGTTCCTGAGGCCTTAACGGCGGTGACGAGGGCGCCCGTGGTCGTCGGACGCCATACCGTCATCGGAAGCGGCAGCGTCGTCCTGCCCGGCGCGCACGTCGGCGAGGGGTGCGCCATCGGCGCGCTGTCCCTGGTGAACCGCAGCCTGGCGCCTTGGGGCGTCTATGCCGGCCAGCCCGTCCGGCTGCTCCGCGAACGCCGGCGCGACCTGCTCGAGCTGGAGAAACAGTACCTCGCCTCGGAGACGCTTCCGCCCTCCGCCGGCTCCGGCTCAGGCCACGGCGTCTAGCACGTCGCAGATCGTGTCGATCTCGGCCTCGGTCATGTCGTCGTAGAGCGGCAGCGACAGGGCGCGGGCCGACACCTCGTCGGTGACCGGCGTCGGCAGGGCGATGCAGGTCTTCTGGAAATACGACTGTCCGGCCAGGTGCGGGCGGAAATAGGCGCCATGGCCGATACCGGCCGCGCTCAAGGCTGCGCTGATCGCCTCGACGTCGGCGCCCCTCGGCGTGAGGACCGGAACGAACTGGTGCGCCTGACGCCGCGCGGTCGGACGCTGCAGGGCGAAGCCCCTCAGGCGCTCGCCGTATCGCTCGTAGAGCTCGAGCCGGCGATCGACGATCTGGCTGAAGCCGTCCATGCGCAACAGGGCGGCGAGCGCGGCGACCTCGCTGAGCTTGCCGTTCAGCCCGGCCATGGTGGCATGGCGGGCCTCGCCGAACCCGAAATTGGACATCGTCTGGAGCCGCGCCACCAGGCCGGCGTCGTCGGCGTAGACGACCGCGGCCTCCGTCGAGGCGAAGGTCTTGGTGACGTGCATCGAGAAGACGACCGGGAAGGGAAAGCCGGTTCCAAAGCCGTTTCCCGCCCGATCGATGGTGCCGAGGGAGGCGGCCGCATCGACGACCACCGGCGTATCGAACCGCTTGGACAGGTCGACGTAACGGTCGAGGTCGAGCGCGGCGCCGAAGGTGGCGTAGGGCACGATGGCCGCCACCGCCGGGCCGTACCGTTCGAGGATTTGGGCCTCGGACCGGGCGCACGGCAGCCAGGTGTCGGGCTCGATGTCGCAGAAGATCGGCGTCAGGCCGGCCCACAGCGCGGCGTGCGCCGTGGCCGCGAACGTGAACGACGGCATCAGCGCGTAGCGACGCTCCGGCGGCGAATCCTCCGCGATGGTCTTGAGGGCCAACATCAGGGCGATGGTCGCGTTGCAGGTTGTGGCGCAACGGCCGCGCCCGGCGAAAAACGTCGCCAGCAGCCGCTGCTCCAGCTCCGAATTCTTCGGCCCGAAGTTGGAGTAGACGCCGGAGCTTTCGATCTCCTGGAGCCGTTCGATCGCCTGGCTGAGCGGCGGCGGTGAGGGGCGCAGGAACGGGATCTTCGTCGACATCCAGGTCTATCTAGGGTTTCAGGCGCGCGGGTGCGGGCGAAATCTGCGGGCGACGTGGGCGCGTCAGCCCGGCGACCGGGACTCCGGGCTTGCGACACTGTCCAGGAACCGCTCGCCCGCCTTGGCGACGAACGGCCCTCGGCGGGGATATTTCCAGTGCCACGTCAACGGGGCCGGCACGAAATGCGTCCGCGCGCCCAGGGCCTTGATCTTGCGGAACCGGTTCCAGTCGCCGGGCTCGCCCGTCCGATAGGCGTGCACATCCCATGGGATGGGTACGAACCAGCGATGGTACAGGACCATGCTGGTCCCGGTCTGGCCCAGTTCGAACCGCCCATCGCCCATGAGCGTCATCGAACGGTCCTCCTCCTCCCACCAGAAGGGATGGTAGACCAGGTCCGCTTCGTTCATCTGCAGAGCCTCCACGAGAGTCTGGATGCGATCCGGATCGAACGTGTCGTCCTCGTCGATATGGGTGACGAGGTCGCCGCGGCAGAGGCGGAGGCCTTCGTTCGCCGGGTGGGTGCCGGCCACCAGCCAGCGGTTGTAGGAGTCCTGCGGGTAGGGACCCCGCTCGGGCAGGTTCACGAACGTGAATCGATCGTCCTTGAAGGCTGCGACCTGCTCGGCCGTATCGTCCTCGCATTGGTCCCCGACGACGACAACCTGCAGGTTACGGTAGGTCTGTTGTCGCATCGAGGTGAGCGCGCGTTCCGCGAGCACCGCGCCACGGTCCGCGGTGGTGACGCACACGGTGACCAGCGGCGACTCGGTCGTGAACACCTTGCGATAGGCGGGAGTCTGTCGCTCGACTTCGAAGCGCGCCTTGAGGCGCGCCAGCTCGCCCGGATCGTCGAGGTTCTGGGTCAGCAGCTCGATGGATTGATCATCGGAGCCCTGCGACAGCGGCTGACTCCACGCAGTCGGGTGACGATCACGCAATGCTTTCCTCCACTTCCGCCGAGCTCATACACGAAGGTCGTCAATCGCCCATTGGTCCTGAGCTGGCTGGCTCCAGGCATGGCCGCGGCCATTCCACTAGCCATCACTGCGATCCGGCCGGGCGGAGGAGGGGGCTATTTAGCTTCTCTTTGGCGGCTCGCCAAGCGTCGGGGCGTCGCGCCTTCAGCCCTCGCGGTCGATCAGCTGCAGCAGGGCGGCCTCCAGCGGGTAGGGCGGATAGGCCTTGGCGGCGAGCTTGATCCGCACCAGCGGCTTGACCACCGCCCGCGAGAGGCCGAGCGCGCGCAGGTTGGGCGCGGGGTTGGCGCGCAGCAGCTTGGCCAGCACCTGGGCCGCGCGCGGGGAAT
>JAQGIJ010000512.1 GCA_028291285.1 Phenylobacterium sp.
AGGTGTAGGTGCCGGCGGCGGCGGTCGTCAGGTCGTGGATGTTGTGGACCTGCAGCTGCTTCAGCAGCGAGGAGTCCAGGGTCGTCACCGACCGCGGGATTTCGACGATATCTTGGTTCAAGCCGGATACAGTCGCGGTCGGCTTGATGTTGGTGATGCCCGGCTTGGCGCCGGTCACCACGATCGCTTCCAGGACGGTGTCGTCCTTGGTCGTGGCGCTCTGCGCCAGCGCCGGACTCGACGCCGCGAGCGCGAGCGCCGAGCCGCATGAAATCAGAAGAAGCGATTTGAATTCGTACATAGCGACCTCCAGCGGGGGCCGTGGACCGTCGGTCTTGGCCGTTCCAATCTGCTGGAATGATATATCCGCCGCGGGACTATAAAGTTGACTGCAACCCCCTCTTCTCTTGACATCCTGACTATTCGGAGGATTGGGGGAAGATATTTTACAATGGTAGAATCTATAGTGTGACGAGGCGATCCGAGATCGCCTGATGATCTGTGCGTGTGTCATCGCGTCAATGTCGCTGGAGAGTTACAATGCGTCGCGCCTGACTTCATTCTCCAGCCGCCAGCCGGCTGCGATCATTTCAGGATTGCGCGAAAACAGGGCATCTCCGCAGGGGTTCGAGCCCGATCCGAGCGCAGCCGTGCGGGGCGCTGATCGTCACAGCCGAATGCATCCATGGTGGACTGTGCCGGCGCGCGCCGCGGTCCAACGCGCGGACGCGCGTAGGACTTCTGGCGTCGGGACGTGTGCGCCGGGAACCTGGGAACAACTATTCGCGCGCGCAGCGACAAGCGCCGCGGCGCGGCGGGAGGTAGCGTCCCGGCGCAGCTTGGCCGATCGGCCGAGGGCTTCGCTTGGAGACCTGACCTCATGGAATATCGCCGCCTCGGCTCCTCTGGCCTGCGGGTCTCGGTCCTGACGATGGGGACCATGACCATCGGCGGCAAAGGCTGGTTCGCCAAGGTCGGGGACGTCGGCCTGGACGACGCGCGACGCCACATCGACATGTGCATCGACGCCGGCGTGAACCTCATCGACACGGCCAACGCCTATTCGGAAGGGGCCTCCGAGGAGATCATCGGCGAGGCCCTCGGCGGAAAGCGCAAGGGCGGCGTGCTGATCGCCACCAAGGCGCGGTTCTCCATGGGAACCGGGCCGAACGACGCCGGGCTGTCGCGCCAGCATCTGGTTGCGGCCTGCGAGGCTAGCCTGCGGCGGCTGAAGACCGACGTCATCGACCTCTACCAGGTGCACGAGTGGGACGGCCACACGCCCCTCGAGGAGACGCTCGAAGCGCTCGACACCCTGATCCGCCAGGGCAAGGTGCGCTACGTCGGCTGCTCGAACTTCTCCGGCTGGCACATCATGAAGGCGATGGGAGTCAGCGCGCGCGACGGGCGCCAGCCGTTCGTCAGCCAGCAGATCCACTACAGCCTGGAATCCCGCGACGCCGAGAACGAGCTGATCCCGGTCTCCATCGACCAGGGTCTGGGCGTGCTGGTCTGGAGCCCGCTCGCCGGCGGGCTGCTGTCGGGCAAGCATCGGCGCGACGCGACCCCGGAGGGAACGCGTCAGCTCGCCGGCTGGAAGGAGCCGCCGATCTACGACGCCGAGCGTCTGTGGCGCATCGTCGACGAGCTGGTCGCGGTCGCGGAGGAGGCGGGGGCCTCTCCCGCCCAGGTGGCGCTGGCCTGGCTGCTGGCGCGCCCGGCGGTGACCAGCCTGATCATCGGCGCGCGAACCGATCAGCAGTGGGCCGACAACCTCGCCGCAGCCACGCTGAAGCTCGCGCCCGAGCAGCTGGCCCGCCTGGAGGTGCTCAGCCGCATGCCGCTGCAGTATCCCTATTGGCACCAGGCGAAGACTGCGAGCGACCGCCTGTCGCCGGCGGACCTGTCGCTGCTGGGCCCGCATCTTGCGCCGTGAGTGGGGTGGCGGCGATCGAGGCGGCGCCTGAGGCCTCCGGGGGCCGCGCGCTGGCGGTGCTGGCGTTCGGCGGGCTCGCCATCGGCGCGGCGCCGATCCTGTTCCGACTGACCGACTCCGGGCCGGCGGCGACCAGCTTCTGGCGCATGCTGTTCGCCGTGCCTCTGCTGGCGCTTCTGGCCAGACGGGCGCCAGCGGGCGGCGGCGCCGCCGCAGGCGTCGGCGGCGCGGCGCCGATCCTGCTGCTCGCCGGGCTGCTGATCAGCCTGGATCAGACCTTCTGGCACTATGGGCTGCACTTCGCGCCCGTGGCGAGCGCCACCGTGCTGGCCAACCTCAAGCCGGTGTTCGTGACGATCATCGCCTGGCTGGCGCTGCGCGAGCGGCCGAGCCCGTTGTTCATCCTCGCCCTCGCCCTGGCGATCTGCGGCGCGGCGGCGATCGCGCTCTGTTCGCCGCACGCCTCAGGCGGGCTCGATCCGCCGCTCGGCCATGCCATGGCGATCACCTGCGCCTTCTGGTCGGCCGGATATCTGCTCGTCATGCGCCTTGCGCGCCGGGTTCACAGCACCACGCGGGCGATGTTCTGGTCCACCGCGACGAGCGCGCCGATCCTGCTGATCATCGCCCTCGTGCTGGGCGAGCGCCTGTGTCCCACTACGCCGCAGGGCTGGGCGGCCTGCGTCGGCCTGGGGCTCGTCCATGTCTGTGGCCAGGGTGCGATCGCATGGGCGCTTGGCCGTCTGCCCGCCGCGACCACGTCGATGGTGATCCTGATCCAGCCCGTGGTGGCCGCGGCCCTGGGCTGGATGCTGTTCGGTGAAGCGGTCACCTGGGCGCAGTTCGGCGGCGCCGTCCTGGCGCTCACGGGCGTGGTCCTGGCGCAGCGCGCGACGCTGCGCGCCGTGGTGCGCTGAGCGGACGTCAGCGCCGCATCGCCGGCTGGGCGAGCGGCATGAGCGGGGCAGGTTCGCGCAGTCGCCGCCGCAGAAGCCGCACCAGCACGGCGTTGATGAAGAAGGTCGCCGCGAACAGCGCGCCGATCGAGCGGACTGGCCACTGTGCGCTCACCATGTGGGCTCCGACCATGGCCCCGGCCGAGCCGCCGATCAGCCGCCCCAGTCCGCTGATCCAGCCGAAGGCGGTGACCCTGAGGTCCGCGCCATAGGCGTTGGCGGTCATCGCCTGCGCGCCCGAGACGTTGGCGGCGTCGAGCGTGAGCGCCAGGGTGACGAAGGCGAGCGC